>JAFUGO010000180.1 GCA_017469325.1 Mogibacterium sp.
ATTTCGTCCTGGTTTAAGGTAATATTGAGTTGAGCCATGATTGTACCTCCTTGGTAAATGTTTGATGTGGTAATCTCATTATACCTAAAGGTACGAGCTGTGGCTCTTTTTATGAATTTACACCATTATATGGGCTTAACCTATGTAATAAAAAGCGGCACAAAAATTGCCTCTTATTTTGTGTCCTGAACACAAATATTATCATATGCTTTCGTCAAGTTCAATCAAAAGCACCCTCTTAGTTGCGTCTGTTATATGAAATTTAGGTGAAAACCTGCCCTTGTCTTTCTCGCGCGCTCCGGCAAAATACTCGCTCGGAAGCACCCACCGGACCTCGCTGTCTATGCACACCATAAGGATGCTGTCTCTCGCCGACTTTTTTACTTTGGAGTCGACGAGCAGGTCCTGTATCTTTTTTCTTCCTTTCTTCATAGGAAGATAATCGCCTTCGCGCCTTGTCCTCAGCTCTATGTCGCCGAGTCTTCCCGGATATTCGGCACTGAACGCGTCAAAGTCGAAGGCCGCATACGGGGCGTCTTCATCCGGCTCGAATTCCTTCGCCATCATCACCTGCGGATATATGGCGATGCTGTCGTCCGGCATGATATTATCCTCTGCAGCCGAGAAGATGATCCTGTCATATTCTCTATGCGCTCTTATACCGAGCGGAAGGTCCACTCCCGCCGAAGGATTCGCGCCGTAAACGAGGTCCATCACAGCTGTAAGGTTCTCGTAAGTAGTGCAGGTATCCAGCCTCAGAAGTGTGAACAGCATGCTGATGACCCTGCTGCACACCGAAGGAGGATCGTTCCTCAGCTGAGTGATGTCGAGCACGGCCTCTTCTTTCTCGCCGCTGACCTCGATGCTCTCAAAGTAGCCGTTCATGGCTATCTCCCTGAGCAGGGAATCATCCATATACGCGAGGCCCGCAAAGCGCCTCAGGTTGTCTTTGATCTTCGGATTGAACTCCCTCTCGAGGTAAGGGATGAGCTCGTTGCGGATCTTATTGCGCGTGTATGCGTTGTCGTCGTTTGACTTGTCGATATTCGGTCTGAGCCTGTTTTCCTTTATATATGCCTCGATGTCGCATCTGTCTATATTCAGCAGCGGACGCACGATGCAGTACCCCGCCTCTGACATCCTTACCGCCGGGATGCCGGCGAGTCCGTGGATGCCGGTCCCGCGGATCAGCCTGAAGAGCACCGTCTCCGCCTGGTCGTCCGCGTTATGAGCGACGGCTATGACGATCTTTTCAGAAGGCACTCCGTCCTCTTCGAGCTCTGCGGCTACCTCGTCGAAGATCTGGTAGCGCACCTGGCGCCCCGCTTCTTCGACTGAGATCCCGAGCTCGTCCGCCAGTGTCTGACAAGGCACTTCGTATATCCTGAGGTCAAGATCCATGCGGTCGCAGATGTCTCCGAGGTGCTCCGCCTCTTCTGCGGCTTCCGGCCTGATCATGTGGTTCACGTGCACGGGCACGAGAATCAGGCTGTACATGTCCGCGATGCTGTTGAGCGCGTGCAGAAGGCACAGCGAATCAGGCCCACCCGATACGCCGATTATCACGGCGGAGGCCGGCTCGATGAGTCCGTTATCTATTATTGTGTCGATGATATAGTTTCGTTTCATATTTTTATTCTGTTATATCGAAGAAGCGCCTGCCGTTCATGACAAGGACGCGGGCGGCCTCATCGCAGCTGATGCCCTTCAGCATCGCCATGCGCCTTACTATGTGCTCTATATACGGCGGCTTGTTCGGCCGCCCTCTCAGAGGTTCAGGTGCCATGTACGGAGCATCCGTCTCCGACAGGAGGAATTCTATAGGCGTCTGCCTTGCCGCCTCGGCGGCCTTCTTTCCGTTCTTGAATGTGATCGGCCCGCCGAGGGATATCGTCGCGCCGAGCTTTATGTACTCGATGGCAAGCTCGGGTGACCCGGAGAAGCAGTGCATCTGCACCCTTGCGTCAGGCACCATCAGCATCCCCGTTTCCGGGTCCTTGTATTCGCCGGGCAGCTTTACATCTGCGCGATACGCCTCCGGTGAAAGCGCGCCAGGAGCCGGTCTGCCCGGGAACCACGACTTGCGCTCTTCAGAGAACGCTCCCTCTTCTTTCAGGATATCCATTGTAAGCTGATGGGCGTCACGCGAGTGGATCATTATAGGAAGTCTGAGTTCGTTAGCCAGACGTATCTGTCTTCGGAAAAGCTCCTGCTGCTGGACGCGGTCATCTGTCCCGTAGTAATAGTCCAGCCCTATCTCGCCTATGCACATTGCTTTCGGATCCGCGGCCAGCTTCCTTATTTCTTCAAGGTCCCGGCCGAGCTTCTCTTCAGACTCTTTGCGGGCAGCGGGGTCATCGCTTCCGAGGCCGGGATATTCGGACGCGTGGTCGGGATGTATCCCGACGGCCGCGTAGCACCACGGATACGCGGCCGCATCAGCGAGCGCCTG
>JAFUGO010000181.1 GCA_017469325.1 Mogibacterium sp.
AACGTCGCCGGAGGACGCAACGGCATACTTGTCATTACAGGTGACAAGGGTCTTGCGGGCGCATACAACCAGAATGTCCTGAAGGAGACATTCGCGCTGATCGACAGAAGCGATGAGTACAAGCTGTACGTAGTCGGTGATTTCGGCTGGCGCTATTTCAGGACACACGGCACCGAGGTCTGCGAGTCGTTTACTCACTCGATGAACGAGCCTAGCCTCGCTATGGCAAGAGACATCACCCGCGAGCTTCTGGACGAGTTCGACGACGGGGCATTCGACAGGCTCTATGTCTGCTACACCTACTTTGCCGGCGGCATGAGCGCGGGCAATGCGACATACGACAGGCTGATCCCTTTCGACAAGGACGACTTTGTTCCGGAAGGCGAAGAGCACGACGCGGATGCTTCGACGGTGTTCGAATACGAACCCGACGTAAAGACCGTTCTCGAGAGGATCATGCAGTCATATCTTGTCGGATACGTTTATTCGGCACTGGTAAACAGCTACTCATCCGAGCAGAGCGCAAGGATGATGGCCATGGATGCTGCAAACGACAACGCGAGCGAGCTCCTTTCGCAGCTCAAACTTGAATATAACCACCTGAGGCAGAATGCGATCACCCAGGAGATCACCGAGATCTCATCCGGCGCCCGCAGCCTCAAAAGCAAAACTCATTAACATAGGAGAAAAATTATGACCGGACGTATAGTGCAGGTTTCAGGATCTGTAATAAACGTGGAATTCGATGAAGGCCAGATGCCGAAGATAAACGACGCCCTGACAGTCGACCTGGGAGGAAAGACTCTTGTCATGGAAGTCGCGCAGCACATCGGAAACAACACCGTTAAGTGCATCATGCTCTCGGGCTCTGAAGGTATGAGCGCCGGCATGGAGGTCACCGCGACGGGAGACTCCATCAGGGTCCCTGTAGGTGACAGAGTGCTCGGCCGCATGTTCAACGTGCTCGGCGAGCCTATCGATGACGGCGAGCCTATTCCTGAAGATACAGAAAGGATGTCCATCCACAGAAAGGCACCGGGCTTTGACGAAATAAGCCCGTCGGTAGAGATCCTCGAAACGGGTATCAAGGTCATCGATCTTCTGGAGCCATATCCGAAGGGCGGCAAGATCGGACTCTTCGGAGGAGCCGGAGTAGGAAAGACCGTACTCATCCAGGAGCTGATCCACAACGTAGCCATGGAGCATGGCGGATACTCCATATTCACCGGAGTAGGCGAGCGTTCGAGAGAAGGAAACGACCTCTGGAAAGAGATGAGAGAGGCCGGCGTCATGGACAAGACCGCTATGGTCTTCGGACAGATGAACGAGGCTCCCGGCGTCCGTATGAGAGTAGGTCTCAGCGGGCTTACAATGGCAGAGTACTTCCGAGATAAGCAGAACAAGGACGTGCTGCTCTTTATCGACAACATATTCAGATTCGTACAGGCGGGTTCCGAGGTATCCACACTCCTCGGCCGTATGCCTTCAGCCGTAGGTTATCAGCCTACACTGGCATCGGAGATGGGAGCTCTCCAGGAGCGTATCACATCGACAAAGGCCGGATCGATCACATCCGTACAGGCCGTATACGTGCCTGCCGACGACCTGACCGACCCTGCTCCTGCGACTACATTCGCCCACCTCGATGCTACAACAGTACTTTCGCGTAAGATCGCAGAACAGGGACTCTACCCGGCTGTTGACCCGCTCGACTCTACTTCGAGGATCCTCGAGGCAGACATAGTCGGCGACGAGCACTATGAGGTAGCAAGAAAAGTGCAGGAGATCCTGCAGAAATACGCGGAGCTCCAGGATATCATCGCCATCCTCGGTATGGACGAGCTCTCGGACGAAGACAAATCGACCGTTTACAGAGCGCGTAAGATCCAGAGATTCCTCTCGCAGCCTACACATGTTGCGGAGAAGTTCACCGGCATGCCGGGCGTCTACGTGCAGATCGCGGATACCATCAAGGGTTTCGGCGCGATCGTAAGCGGCGAGATGGATGAATATCCGGAGCAGGCCTTCTTCAACGTCGGCACTATCGACGACGTAATTGCGAAGGCGAAGACACTCTGACATTTTCTTGTTTATCAGTTAGAGACAAGTAGAAAGTGTCAAGAATGGGAGCCGAAAAAGTCCTAAAAACAGGATAATTCTTGTAGATGCAAAGAATAACGGTCCAAATTGTCAATACAATTCGGCAGATTGTCTTGACAAAAGCAAAGATTATAGGACTTGTGTACAAGAATCAGCGGCCTTAAATGGCATATGTGAAGAAAAATGGATACTTTTAAACTGCATTTCATGGCAAGTGAACACATGGTATACGAGGGTGATGCCGAGTCCGTATCGCTTATGACTACCGAAGGCAGCATAGGCATTCTGGCTCATCACTCCAATCTTGTCATGGCCGTAGTTCCGGGCGAAGTTGAATACGTCCCGGCAGGAGAGGCAGCCCGTGAAGCGGGGCTTTCAGGAAAGCAGACTGTCGTCGTTTCGGACGGACTTCTGAAGGTAGAGAACAATGAGGTGATGCTCCTTGTAGATACCGCAGAGAAGCCAGAAGAAATCGACGAGGCAAGAGCAAGGCGGGCGGAAGAACAGGCCAGAGAAGCTCTTAAGCGCGCGAATTCGAACCGTGACGCAGCTCTGGCAAGCGCGGAGCTTTCAAGAGCGGTAAGCCGTATAAAGGCTTCAAAGAATAAACACAGTCTTTAGATTGGAAGATCAGAACACGCGGCGCAGCAAAGTGCGCCGCGAAGTTTATCGACAGAGAGGGATATAAAGAGTGAGGACGATACTGTCCATATTCGGTAATGACGTACGATCGGTATGCCGGCGCTTTTTCGCGCTGGCTATTATAGTGGCGATTTCCGCTCTGCCGGCTCTTTACGCGTGGGTAAATATCTACGCAAACGGCAATCCGTACGCAAATACCGGAGACATCTCGATCGCGGTGGCATCGCTGGATCCGGGACTCGACCTTGAGGATGGTACGCACGTAAACAAGGCGGAAGAGATCTTCGAAGATCTGAAGGGCAGCGACAAGATAGGCTGGCAGTTCCCTGACTCCGCCGATGAGGCGATAGAGGGAGTGCGCTCGGGCAAGTACTATGCCGCGGTCATATTCGAGGACAACTTCACCTACAATATGTATCACTTCGAGCAGGCGCTTCTTGATGAAGAGGCTCCTATCACATATTACGAGAACGACAAGGCCAATGCCATCGCTCCGAAGATCACTCAGACCGCCGCGACAAACCTGCAGCAGTCCATCAAGACCAAGTACCTCGAGACCGTGTTCGGAATCATCTTCGGTGAGACCAACGAGGTAGCTGATAAGCTTTCGGAAGACGATACCGTGGATACCATAATCAGCCAGCTCGAGCAGACCAGGGACACCCTGCGTTCTTACGATGCTGCGATAGGCGCCTTCACAAAGAACAGCAGCAAGGTGCAGTCGGGCCTCAACAATACAAGCAAAAAACTCGCTTCCACAAGAAAGTCGGCGCGCAAGTCGGTGAACCAGGCGGATTCGGACATTCAGACTGCCAGGAACAGCCTTCAGGTGCTGAAGACCATGCTTGAGGTGAGAGAAAAGAATATAGAAGAAGACAGGGCAGCTATAGAAAAGGTCCTGGATAAGCTGAAGCAGGCAGGTCTTTCGGATGAGGAGAAAGCGGCGCTCGAGCAGGAAGCTGCCGACCTCACCGACGCTATGGTGGCGGATATAGAGTCGCTGCTGTCGCTCTTCCCTGAGTCTGACTCGTCTATCATGAGCAACATAAGGACGACTCTGGTCAACATGAAAGAGGACGCGGAAGCCATGAAAGAGGTGATCACTGACGTGAAGGCAGCATCACCTATAATGGATACTCTGAAAAAGCTGAGCCAGGTGACTCTTTCGGAATCTGTCGATTCTGTTATAAAGACCATCGACACTCTGCTCGACCAGACGGAGCCGCTGGCCGAGAGCATGGCTGCCATGCTTGACGGGATCGATCCCGTGCTCGACGGCGCATCGGATACTGTGGGAGCACTGGATGATTCGCTCATCAAGATGCAGCTGGTGTTCAGGGGTGCCGCGGACGATATAGACCGCATAATAGACAAGGTGAACGCCGCTTCAGCGGACGACAGGCTGGATTTACTCATAGATCTGCTCGGCGGTGATCCTGAGAAGTACGCAAGCTTCTTCTCATCGCTCGTCGATGTGGAAGTCGAAGAGATATACACCGTCGCGTCTTACGGCGCGGCCATGGCGCCATTCTATTCGGTGCTTGCCATCTGGGTTGGCGGCGTAATACTGGTCTCCATACTGAAGACGCATGTAGACAGAAAGAAATTCCCTGAGGCGACAGAGACTCAGGCGTTCTTCGGACGCTTCCTGCTGTTCTTTATAGTGGGGCAGTTCCAGGCGGCCATCATAGTGGCGGGCGACATCTTCCTGCTCGGCTGCGCTCCGGTACATCCGTGGATGATGTGGCTCTCCGCCGCGGTCACGAGCCTCGTGTTCGTGCTCCTCATATACTCGCTGACCATTTCTTTCGGCGATGTCGGAAAAGCTATAGTCGTAGTCGTCATGGTGCTGCAGATCGCGGGTTCATCGGGCTCGTACCCGATCGAGATACTGCCTGAGATCTTCGGCAAGGGATACATATTCTTCCCGTTCCCTTATGCGATCAACGCAATGAGGGAGGCCCTCAGCGGCACATACGGGCATGACTTCATCATATATCTGGCAGAGCTCCTCATCTTCGGAGTGGTGGCTCTGGCGATAGGTCTTCTGGTGCGCAAGCCGTTCATTGGCATGAACAAATTCGTATCCGAGAAGCTCGAAGAAACGGAGGTGCTGTGATGGATAAAAAGCAGAACCTCAACTACGAAGAACTGTATGAAAGACTTCTGGACCGCGGAACGGCTCTGCACAGCAGCAACCGCAAGCGCATAAGAATAGGTCTTATTTTCCTGGCGGTATTCAGCGTCGCCATGATCCTTATACGCTGGCTGACGGACAGTGACAGAGTCGTGTTCCTGGTGATCTGGGTCATAGGAATGTTTGCCATCTCCATATACTTGATAGGGATCGAATACATTGACAATTCAGTACAGAAGACGCTCGAGGAAGTGACTGAGCGCGAGACTGAATTCGGCGAGTTGCTGCCTGACTCTGAGGAGGTTCGTGAAAGGGTCCGCGAGAAGATACAGGAGAGGCAGGAGGAGATACAGTCGCGTTACCAGGGGCTGAGAAAAACCTCGGGCAGGAGCAGGTCAGAGGGAGACGCAGATGATGCTGAGACCGCTGTTGCCGATCCGGAAGGTACAGAGCCTGTTGACCCGGCAGATGCAGAGGTTGTTGCTCTTGATGAAGGAGCGGCCAACGGACCGGCCGCAGAGGAAGGGGGTGCGGAATGAAGCGCATCCTCAATATAGTCAGATATGATCTTAAGAAGATAACGGGCAGCGTCGTAGCAATAGTGACGATCATGGGGCTTTGCCTCGTTCCGTGCTGCTACGCGTGGTTCAACATACTGTCGAACTGGGCGCCTTACGAATCCGATGCTACCGGCCGCATAGCTGTAGCCGTGGCGAATATGGACAAGGGCTCATCCGTGGCAGGTCTCACTATCAACGTCGGAGACAAGATAGTCGAAGGGCTTGAAGCCAATGAAGACATCGGCTGGGTGTTCACGGAAAACGACACGGAGGCTATCGACGGCGTCCGCTCAGGCGATTATTACGCCGCGCTCGTAGTGCCGGAAGGCTTTACCGCTGACGTGCTGAGCTTTACGGATGGCGATCTCACAAATCCGAAGCTGCTGTACTATGAGAACGAGAAGAAGAATGCCATAGCTCCTAAGATAACCGGCAAGGCAAAGACTGCCGTTCAGGAGCAGGTGAATGCCACTTTCGTTGAGACGCTGGCCAAGTACGTGACTGATGCAGCGTCCGTCGCTGAGGCGAACGGGATCGATCCGGCAGAGATGCTCGGAGATCTCTCGGTGGATATTGACAGACTCAGCAGGGACATGACCAGCTGCATAGCTCTGGCGGATTCGGCATCCGGGCTCACAAGCGCCGCGGGCAACATAGTAGATGTGTCCGGCGCGCTCATAGACGATACTCAGGATGTCCTGACTGCCAATGACAGCGTGCTCAAAGAGATAGAAAAGAACATACCGAAGGGCACAAAGAGCAGCAGCGACGCCCTCAAAAAGGTGACTGATTTCACCGACAAGGTTAAGAGCAGGCTGCATCCGATCGATACGGGTATCAAGCCTCTCAAGGATGCCGAGACGGCGGTGTTCAACCTTTACGTGGATAAGACCCGCGACAAGGATAAGAAGACAGTCGATGAGCTGAAGGCAGATGCGGAGAAGCAGGCAAAGACAGTCTCGGATGCGGGCTTCACAGTGCTCGCATCGGATCTCACCGCTCTGGCAGACAAGCTGGGAGAGGTATCGGACGACCTTGCCGCCCTCAATAAGGACATGACCGAAGAGGAACGCGAGGCGGCACTTGCAGAGCTTATAGCAGACCTCGATGATGCGGCCAAGCTCGATGAGCAGGTCAACAAAAGGATAAAGACAGACATAGAGGACAATCTCGCTGCGGCTCTTTCCAATACCAAGAACGCCGTGGCATCGCTCCGCAAGTCGCTTTCATCAGCGAACAGCGACCTGAGCGGACTCAGCAGCACCCTCGGAAGCTATACCGGAGCTCTCAACGGACTCAAGAAGAGCGTCAACTCGACTGCGGCCGATCTCAGGTCGCTGCAGGATTCGTCGGCGGCTCTGTCGGATCTTCTGTCAAATGCTGCCGGAAGCGATCTTCTG
>JAFUGO010000182.1 GCA_017469325.1 Mogibacterium sp.
CAATTGGTCAATGCCGTGCGATCCTGTAATGACAATGCGTCTTTGAGCGCGCACGAGATATTGATGCTCGCAATATGCGGTGCTCTCGTGCGTGCTTTGATAGCCCCGGCAGAACTGCCAACTTATAACAGCTTTATATGCCAAACACCCCATTTCACACTGTTTTGGCATACGGGGCAACCATACTCTGTATGTGCAGCGGCCCGTTCTGTTTCGAGTTGGCATACAGTGTGACCATACTTTGTATGTGCGAAATGCCTTTTCCACGTCGCTTGGCATACGGGGCAACCATACTCTGTATGTGCGAAATGCCTTTACCTCTCCTCTTGGCATACAGACCAGCCATACTCTGTATGTATATCCAAGCATCAGAATGTCGCTTTGCATACAGCGGGCACATACTATTTGTGACCAACAGACAGACTCGTTGCAGGATTGCTTTTCGGCAAAACAACCATTATGTCCGAACTCCGAAAAGAGTGCTCTGGATGTCGGAATAAGTGCTCTGGTTGTTCGACATTTTTTTGGAAAGAATATACCATTTATACACATCGAAAGCGCGATCGATATTGACGTTAAAAACAGAACAGAAGCATCACTTAAGATGTGTAACAAGGAGAAAGAAAATGGCATACGATCAGTATAATTCACAGCGCCGTACTTCCCAGAGGAACAACGATACGGTGCGATTCGAGCTCATGGAGCACATAGGAGTCCTTTCAGAGAAGGATACGGGATGGAAGAAGGAAGTCAATCTGGTAGCCTGGAACGGAGGCGCTGCCAAGATCGACGTAAGAGAATGGGATCCCGAGCATCGCAGAATGACTAAGGGGATCACTCTCAGGGAAGAAGAAGCGGAGGCGATGACAAGAGTGCTGGCAGAGAGATACGGCATAGGCGTTCCGGACATTGATATGGAGAGCGGAACCACGCTGGCTGAAGAACCTGAAGAAGGGCAGACGGCGGAGTTCGTAAGTTGACCGCGGGCACGCAGGAGTGATAGACTCAACCGGAACAAAAACTTAAGGAGCACACAACACATGAAGGTTGCGTTTCATACACTTGGCTGCAAAGTAAATCACTACGAGACGGAGGCCATCAAAGAGGCCTTCGTTTTGCGTGGCGCCGAGATCGTGAATGAAGAAGACTTTGCCGATGCCTACGTGATAAACACCTGCACGGTCACAAACATAGCCGACAGAAAGTCCAGGCAGTTCATCAGAAGAGCAAAGAGGATCAACCCGGACGCTGTGATCGCGGTCACAGGCTGCTATGCACAGGTAGCGGCGGATGAGGTCGCGGCTATACCCGAGGTCGATATAGTCGTTGGAAACAGACTCAAGTCGGAGATCTGCGGAAAGGTGCTGGAGAAACTTGACGGAGCAGCGAAAGACGGAAGCTCAGCAGGTAATGAGCCTGATGCGAAGGGTAACGAAATGTCCGCTGCCGATGTACATGTGCTGCCGAGAAATGAGCTCACTTTCTACGAGGACATGGGAAAGGTCGAATCCGGCGCCGACGGGATGAGCCGCGCATACATAAAGATACAGGACGGATGCGACAGGTTCTGCTCGTACTGCCTCATACCTTACGCAAGGGGACCTGTTAAGAGCAGACCTGCGAAAGAGATCATTGAGGAGACAGCCTCGCTCGTTAGCAAAGGCTACAGAGAGATAGTCCTCACAGGTATCAACACCGCGCTATACGGTACGGAAGATGGTGCAGAGTGCAGCCTGTCGGATCTTTTGACCATGCTCGATGAGCTCGACCTTCCTTGCGGAGATTTCAGGATCAGACTCAGTTCGCTGGAGCCGACTGTTGTAGACAATAACAATGTTGAAGAGATAATCCGCCACAGAAGGCTCTGCCATCACCTGCACCTGTCGGTCCAGAACGGAAGCGACGCCGTGCTGAAGTCGATGAACCGCCATTACGACCGCGCGGAGTATCTTGACATCGTAAAAGCGATCCGCGAGTACGATCCTCTCTACGGCATAACCACGGATATCATAGTAGGCTTTCCGGGAGAAACAGACGAGGACTTCGCCGACACGCTGGACATCGTCAAAGAGGCGGAATTCGGCAAGGTGCATGTCTTCAGGTATTCACCGCGCAGAGGAACGGCGGGCGCAAAGCTCCCGGGTGCCGTGAACGGAGAGATAAAGATCGAAAGAGCCGAAGCTCTCGAAGCTGCATCTGAGAAGGTCGCAACAGAGTTCAAAGAAAAGAACCTAAACACAAATCATGAGGTCCTCATAGAAGAGATCGAGGACGGTTACGCGACAGGATATACGGGCAACTATATCAAGACGTATATCAGTACCGCAGGCTCAGAAGCATCCGGATGGCCGGGACAGATTCTCACTGTAAAACCACTCGGCCTGTTCAGGGACGGCATCCTCGCGGAGGTCGCACACCGTTAGCCTGTGTCCCGGTCAGAGCATGAGGATATCGTTGTTCCTGCCTGAAATGACTAAATCACACAACTCAAAAATGGACAAATCCGTTTAAACGTATAGACATTAACAATTGCGCTGTGATACTATAAAAAGCTAAGGAAGCGTATCGCAGCGCTTTTGTTGTAGATGGGATTTGGTGACTTCTATGAGAGGAATCGATACAAAGAAAAACAGGATAAAAGCCATCCGGATGACTCTTGCTTTTATAGTGGCCTTTGCCGTGGTCATCAGCATGAACATGAGCTCACTGGCAGACTGGAATGTCTGGGCCAACACCGAAGAAGCCAGTGTGCTTGAATCCGGAAATGACGCAGCAGAAGAGACTTCCGAAGAAAATACGGAAGACGCTTCTGATGCTGAAGAGGTCACGGAAGATCCTGCGGAGGATCTGGGCGATGTAGTTATTAAAGCCGCAGCCGTAAAGGGAGATTTTTCGGTAGAACCGGAAAGCAACTGCGTATATAGCGGCGGCATACTCACCGTTACGGGAAATGTTACAATATCAATGGCAGAGGGAAAGCCTTCAACGACAGACAGAATCGTAGTTGCAGAAAATGCCAATGTAGCTCTTAACGGAGTAAACATAGCTGCATCCGGCGGCCCGGCGATCAAAATCAACGCCGGAGTCAAAGCGACCCTGACACTTGCCGACGGCAGCACCAACAAAGTAACCGGCGCAAATAACTATGCCGGAGTTGAAGTGACTTGGGAGTCTGAAAGCAATTATGCAGACTTAACAATCGACGGAAATGGCAAAATCCTTGCAACCGGCGGAGGCTCCGGCACAGGAATCGGTGGGAGCAAGAGCAATCAGGGTGTTTATGGAAACATTACTATTAACTCTGGCGAGATCGAGGCTCGTGGTGTTGGGAGAAGTGCCGGAATAGGCAGTTCAGATAACCCAAATGATGGCGGGTCACATGGTTCTTATAAATACACTGAGGATGAATGGGGAACTATAACGATCAATGGCGGCAATATCAAAGCTTACGGTCAGGGAAACGGAGCCGGCATCGGAGGCGGAAACCATACTAGCAGCGGAAAGATCATTATAAATGATGGAACAATATATGCGGAAGGTGATACCGGCATTGGAGCGGGACTTGGAAGCAGCAGCGGCGCAGATAAAGGACCGGGATATTACTTTGCGGATGTCACTATAAACGGCGGCAATATAACAGCTTATGCAACGGATTGCATGGGAGCCGGTATTGGCGGAGGAATGTATTCCGATGCATATGTGACTATTAACGGCGGTACGGTAAAAGCGAGCGTTTCCCAGGATGGCAATACATATCAAGGCGGAGCCGGAATCGGTGGAGGCTATCAGGGGTGCGCAATAGTTACTATAACAGGCGGTGATATAACTGCCAGCGGAGGACACGGAGCCCCGGGAATAGGAAACGGAGCACTTGGTACAACAACCTCGACAAAAGAATACAGCGACGGTATATGGTCGGGAACAAAGAATGTAAGAACCGGCAAGCCAACAATCACCGAGAACACCTCTAAAGTATCTATTTCAGGCGGAGATGTCACGGCATCAGGCGGTATGTTTGCTGCCGGTATAGGAACCGGAAACTGCTCGGACTATTGCAATGTCGAGATATCCGGAGGAACGGTACTGGCTACAGGCGGTATGTCTAACAGTTCGGATATGGAAGGCGGAGCCGGTATTGGCTCGGGCGTTTCATATGCCAGCAGTAAACAGGCTTATAAGCAGGAAACCAACGTGAGTATAACTATCAGCGGCGGCGACGTGACTGCTATCGGCGGCTGGGGTGCGGCCGGTGTAGGTTCAGGTGCAAAAAACAAGACCGCAGAGGAGATCACAATTACCGAAGATGCAAAGGTTGAGGCTTATGCTGACGGCACCAAGTTTGCGATCGACACAAGGCAGCTGAACCCGGACGGCAGCACAACATCCATCACTGATGGCAGGGATATCGACGGCAACTGGATCCAGGGCACGTTCGTCAGGCCTTATGAAGATGAGCAGGAAGGTGTGGATAAGCAGGAAACTGCAGGACTCCCGAGCATAAAGGTCATCAACGATGCCACGAGAGAGACAAAAGAACTCACCGGAATGCCGGAAGGATACAGATCTTTTGCCGTCAACGTATCCGCCCCGGGCAATTACACGGTATACAGTGATGAGTGCACTGTTGTGGATGGGGATCCCGTGGGAGTATTCTTCAATAAATGGACTACTGAAAACAAAGATGATGGCGAGATCGTCGCGGCAAATATAAAATACGTGGTCACAGGCAACGGCCTGTCAGACAACTACTATCTGTATCCTGTCAAAACGCTCATCGTAACCAAAGAGGTTGTCGCGGACGAAGCGATCAAGGATGAAATAGATCATACCCTCAAATATGGACTCTGGGTAGGCGGTGATGACGGCCATTATGTCCAGAAAGACGGCGAGAAATGGACTGAAGCTATCAAGATAGAAAATGGCGTTCCTCAGGGAACTGCCACATTCGTAAACATAGAGTCCGGCGAATACGGTGTATGGGAACTGGACGAAAACGGAAATGATATAGATGTTTCGAAGAAGCCTCTTGCTATAGGCAACGTGCTCCTTACAAAGATCGAGACAAAGCACGGAGAAAGCGGAGACAATGACGGGACCATCAGCGAGAAGCAGTGGGTCGACTATGTAACAGTCATCAACACCTACGAGAAGAAAGATCCTGATGAGCATCTGGATCCGCCTGATGACCCAAGCGAAAATTACGACCCGGATGATCCGGAAAAAGAAACTGAGACAGGCAAGGTCAGGACGGGAGATGAGACCCCGCTGGCGCTCTATGCCGGCCTGTTCGCGGCGGCAGCGGCACTTCTCGCGGTTGTCGGGATCATCGTCAGACGCAACAGAAACAGAGGAGACGGCGACGAGTAAAACCGCCGGAGGCGCCCGGCCTCTGACAGGTCGAACTTGTTGGAGCCCGGTCAGTGGTGTAAAATGAAAGCAGAATTACAACGCATAGGCGTAAAAATCTTAAGGAGGTTAAGGGATATGGATGACTGTATCTTCTGCAAACTCGCGAACGGCGATATTCCGACCGATATGGTCTACGAAGATGACATGATCGCTGTTTTCCGTGATGCTTCTCCGCAGGCTCCGGTCCATATGCTTATGGTGCCTAAGTGCCATGTCGCATCACTGGATGACCTTACAGACGAGCACGCAGACCTGATGGCGCACATGATGCTCAAGATAAAGGAAGTAACAGCGCAGGAAGGCCTGGAGAACGGATACCGCTGTGTTATCAACACAGGTGAAGACGGGCAGCAGACCGTAAAGCACCTGCACATACACATTCTCGGCAAGCGCGCCATGCAGTGGCCACCGGGCTAAGAGGAATTGTCACGGCGACTGGCGAGCCGAAGGCGAAAAAGCAGACAAAGCAGACACGAAAGCAGTGTCTGCTTTTATATTGGTATGACGGGCATGCCGTCAATCTGTGGTGAAAGTCCACAAGG
>JAFUGO010000183.1 GCA_017469325.1 Mogibacterium sp.
CCGCCGTTCTTCAGCTTCAGGCAGAACTGCCCCCACATATACATGAACAGCGCTGCAAACAGGAGCGGAAACGCATTGCTTTTGTATTTAATACCGAAGAATCCGCCGACCGCAACAACGATCTTAGGCACTAAATAAATAATAACGAGAAGCCCCGCAATGCACAGCAGGATTATCTTCAATTCTCTTTTATCATCTTCAGACATGTCTGTTCCCCTTCTTCACTTGATTATAATCAGATACCTCAGGTTCTCTTTTAACAACAGCCCTTATTGGTGTGTATAGTATTATAGCATACATTTACTGTTGTCATCGGAGGGGATAACCATAAGTATTCTAATTAAAATTGTGGATAGACTTGTATGTGTGAGACCTCTGTTTTTTTGCGGAATGGCCTACGCTGTGCACATACTCTGTATGTGCGAGATCTCTGTTTTTCGCGGAATGGCCTACGCTGTGCACATACTCTGTATGTGCGTGACCTCTGTTTTTTGCGGAATGGCCTACACACTGCACATACTCTGTATGTGTGAGATCTCTGTTTTTCGCGGAATGGCATACAAAGTACACATACTCTGTATGCAGAGTTTTATGTGTGTTCTACAGAAATTGTATTTGAAACGGTGCAAAGCTGTGTTATGATAACAACATAGTTAAGACAGGGCCAGGTGCCCGTGTTTAGATATTTAATGTAAGATATTAAGGAGGAAATAATTATGGCAAAATGGGTTTGCAGCGTATGCGGTTATGTTCATGAGGGAGATGCAGCTCCGGAATTCTGCCCGGTATGCAAAGCACCTGCAGATAAGTTCATCAAGCAGGAAGGCGAGAAGGTCTGGGCTGCTGAGCACGTTCTCGGCGTAGCAAGCGATGCTCCTGAAGAGATCAAGGATGGTCTCCGCGAGATGTTCAACGGTGAGTGCACAGAGGTAGGTATGTATCTCGCTATGGCAAGAGTTACTATCCGCGAAGGTTATCCTGAGATCGGCGCTTTCTATGAGAAGGCAGCTTGGGAAGAGGCAGAGCACGCAGCTCACTTCGCAGAGCTCCTCGGTGAGGTCCTGACAGACAGCACAAAGAAGAACCTCGAGCTCAGAGCAGACGCTGAGTACGGCGCAACACAGGGAAGAGCTGACCTCGCTAAGAAGGCTAAGGAGCTCAACCTCGACGCTATCCATGACATAGTTCATGAGATCGGCCGCGACGAGGCGAGACACGGCAAGGGATTCGAAGGACTCCTCAAGAGATACTTCGGCTAATAGCTAAGCCCGAAAATCAAAAGTTTATTGAGAGGCTATCAGTCCGGTGATAGCCTCTTTTAATGTTAACCTTGCAAACTATGTTATGTTGAATCGGCGGGTTTTTTATGATATGGTAAATACCGTAGAAGCCGGAAAGACCGAAGGAGGCTCAGAAGAATGAAGATACAGCAATCTGCAGAAGATTATCTGGAAGCAATGCTTGTGCTCCAGGAGAAGAACGGCTATATCCGTTCGATAGATATCGCAAAGCACCTCGGAGTTACTAAGCCAAGCGTTTCATATGCTGTAAAGCGCCTCAGAGAGAGCGGCTACATCAATATGGAAGCTAACGGGCCTATCACTCTGGCTCCGGCCGGCTACAAGATCGCCAAGAGGATATACGAGCGCCATAAGGCTCTGACTATCTTCCTCGAGAAGCTCGGAGTAAGCGAAGAGCAGGCTGAGGAGGACGCATGCAAGATCGAGCATGTGATCTCACACGAGACTTATGTATCGATCTGCGACTTCGTAAATGCCGACAGCGAAGAGACTGTCGGAAGCTACGAATACGAATAAAGGCAATCGGCAGAGGGCGCTTACATTGCGCTCAGCTGTCATCAAAAAAAGCAATAAAATCACGTGACTCACGGCATAACGCCATGAAGCACGTGATTTTTTAATGCCCGGTCAATTCTCCGCTACTTGAGGATGATAGTGTTGTCTATCGATGCGGAGTCCTCTGCCATAGCCTTGAGGCTGTCGGAGAGGTCGGAAACTGTTGCATGCTCGAGGTCGGATACAGGAACACTGAAGTCAGCAGCTACAGTCTTGTCATCGTCGATCTTGTCCATGACGATCGTAGGAGCCTTGCTGATCGCATCCTCTGCAGATTCCTCTGCTGCAGGAAGCTCGATCTCTTCGCTGAGGTCTCTGATGATATCGAAGTCATCGCCGTCGAGGCTGTCGAGCTCGCTCTTGAGCATCTTGCGGAAGTTCTCTTTGAGTCTTCTTACCTTTGTGCTGAGGATCTCGTGCTCGTCAGTCAGCTTTCTTACGTTGACCTTTGCGTCGAGCAGCATGTTCTCTGCCTCGAGCTCTGCATCTCTGATCATCAGCTCAGCTCTTCTCTCTGCGCTTGCCGAGATGTCTGCCATCAGCTTCTTTGCTGTCTCGAGAGTCTCGACCATTGCGTTGTCGTCCTTCTGAGCTTCTTCGAGCTGCTTCTCGAGAGCTTTGATCTTGTGCGCCATCGATCTGTTGTCGTTGAGCACCTTCTCATAGTCTGCAACTATAATATCCAGAAATTCGTCTACCTCTCTGGAGTTGTATCCTTTTTTATCACGGCTGAATTCTTTCTTATCAATGTCAATCGGCATTATCATAGTGTCTGCACCCTACCTTTCCTGTTGTGTTGACTGTTTTTATTTATCTGACTGCGGATCTGTTATTTCCACGGACTTTCTTTTACTGCCGGTTTGCCGGCCTCTGTCGCTCTGTCTACCATTGCCTTTATGTTAACATTATGAGGAGCAAAAAGGTAGATGTTCTGGTTTATCCTCTGGATGTTTCCGCTGAGCGCGTATGTTGCGCCGCTCATGAAATCGAACATCTTGCGGGCGAGGTCTGTCTCTACCTTCTCGAGGTTGATGATGACCGGCTTGTTTGCCTTGAGGTTGTCGATCAGCTTGCGGCATTCGTCGATGTTCTTAGGCTCGATCACGACCATCCTGAACGCTCCGGAGTCGTTGCGCGAAGCTCTGTCGACGGTCTCTCTTCTCTCTACCGTGAACTTCTGCGGCGGAGCTACCTCGCTGAATGCGAGCGGGCTGATACCTGTGTTTGCAGGAGGTTCTGAAGGAGCCGGCGCTGCGGAGCCTTTCAATTCCTCTTTGTATGCGTCTATTTCTTCCTGGGAGATGTCATCATAGTCTTCATACTCGTCAGTGATCCCGACCAGGTCTTTCATTTTGTCCATAAAACCCATTTGCCTTTGTCCTCCTCTATCTGTAATTGCGCGGCCCGAATATTGAACTGCCGACTCTTACTATCGTTGCTCCTTCTTCAATAGCTACCTCGAAGTCTCCGGACATACCCATCGACAGCTCTGTCGGCGCGAAGCGTTCCGGCGGAAGCTCCCAGCCCTTCATCTCTTTGAAAAGCTCTGCTGCCTCTTTGAAGTACGGCCTTGAGTCCTCGGGTTCTGCCGCGATCGGCGGTATGCACATGAGACCGCAGACCCTTACATTTTCGCACTGCTCAGTGATCTCCGTCACAAGCTGCTTAAGGTCTGCCGACGCGATGCCGGATTTTGTCTCTTCCATCGCGGAGTTGATCTCGATGAGCACATCCATCGTGATGCCTGCCGAAGCGGCCCTTTTGTCTATCTCGTGCGCAAGCTTCAGGGAGTCGACGGAGTGGATCATCACTACCTTGTCGATCACCTGGCGCACCTTGTTGGTCTGCAGATGGCCAATAAGATGCCATCTTACAGGCTTGACGTCTTCATATTTCTGGAGCAGCTCCTGAACGCGGTTCTCGCCGATGTCGGTCGCGCCGGCGTCGATCGATTCGTTGATCTCGGATGCCGGGTGGGTCTTTGTGACCGCTATAAGAGTCACATCTTCAGGTGACCTGCCGCTCCTGACCGCCGCTTCGTCTGCTCTTCTTTTGACTTCTGAATATCTTTCAGCTATCGTCATTTCTATTCGCCTTCGGCAGCTGCACTGCCGCTCTTCGCTTCTTCCTGTTCAGCCTCTTCTGTCTTGACTTCGTCCTTCTTTTCTTCAGCTTTAGCTTCAGTCTTGGACTCTTCCTGCTTAGCTTCAGTTTTGGACTCGTCTTTCTTGACTTTTCTCGGTTTGAGGCTGTCTATGTCTTCTTCCGACGGCTGCTCGATGATCTCGTCGTAGTCGCGCAGCGTCTCTACGTAGTTGCCTTCATCATCGACATAGATGTCCGAATATACGACGCACTGTGTGCCGTCATCGGCCTTCACTCTGACCGGAACGAATTCATGCTCGCCGAGTTTGTTCTTGATGAATACTCCGCGCTTTCCGTCCGGAGCATCGACGATGCTCTCATCGAGGACCACCAGTCCCTCTGCGCTGACTACCGTGACAGTCGCGTCGCATGTACGCTCCTCGAGGAATCCGTCGAAGAAGGATTTGCAGGTCAGCACGACCTTTGCCTTCTTGCCGCCCGGCTCGACACTGTAGACCTTTACGTCCGTGGTGCTCTCCCCCACATTGAGAGTCACGGTATCGCCCGGAACGTATTTCTCCGCTTTCTCGTTGTCGATGTAGTAGACAAGATACCACTTGCTGTTGCGGACTATCTTGAATACCGGATATGACTCGCCGCATCTGTGGTCAGGGGTCTTTATGGACCTGCTCTTTGTGAGCGACTTGAGGTCGTCATATGTAAGACTCTCAAGAGCCGATGTGCTGAGCTTTGCCTCGGCTCCGTCAACGAAGTAGCTCACATAGCCGGATCCCTTGACGGCTCCGTCCTTTGTGGTCACTGTCGTGTCACCGAGTTCTTCGATTATCCTGGTGTATTTGCCGGCATCCGCGTCTTCGTCTTCCTGAGCGGCTGCATCAGCATCTTTTTCTCCACCGTCCTTCGACTCATCGCCGGAGGCTTTTTCTGCATCGTCCGCTTTGGCGTCTTTGTCAGAGGCTTTATCTGCCTCTGCATCAGTCGCGGTCTGATCGTCTTCTATCCGGGCATTAAGGTCCTGCTTCTCTACCTTTTCGGCGGCCTCTTCGAAGGCTTCTTCTATGTCAGTCAGTTCCGCTACCTTGGTGCCGTACTTTACCAGCTTGCCCTCTTCAATGATGCGATTGACATAACTGTCCTGAGCCGCTACATAAACGCTCTCATCTCTCACAATAAAAGCAGAGACCTCATCATTGACGTCTATCGTGCCGTGTTCCGCTATATATGTCTTCTCGAGCATCCCTTTCAACGAAGGGACGGCATAGAGTGCTATGCAACATATTGCGATCAGACCTATATACACCAGAATCGCAATTATTAACTTTCTGTTTACAAGCCCTCTTCGATTGGTTTCCATAGTCTTAAAAGATTATACAACAAAAAATACGCGCAATACAATATGTATTTACGCGTATGCGTTGAAATTACCACATTTTGTGTGTCTGCGCTGTTTCCGTTTCCGGCGGCTTTTTACAGGTATTTCGCCAGTATCGCCTTCTGCTTTTTGCTCAGCTCCGGCTCACTTTTGACATATGCCTCGAAGAGGTCGGGTCTGCGCTCCTTCGTGATGATGAGCGACTGCTCCCAGCGCCACAGATCTATCTCTCCGTGGTTGCCGGACAGCAGGATCTCCGGGACCTCATCGCCGTCATACTCGCGCGGTTTTGAGTACTGCGGATACTCGAGCAGTCCCGAATAGACCGACTCATCGTTCACTGACTCCTCTCCCGCGAGGACTCCGTCCAGGAACCTTGCGACCGTATCGATGAGCACCATCGCAGGGAGCTCCCCGCCGGTCAGCACGTAGTCGCCTATGGAGACTTCCCTGGCGCCGAGCCTGTCAAGAGCTCTCTGGTCAACGCCCTCATAGTGGCCGCAGAGTATGGTTATCTCCGGCGCCTCTGAAAGCTCGAGGGCCATGTCGCCCGACAGCATCTCCCCGCGCGGAGACATGTAGATCACCTCGCCGCCATAGCCCTTGGCATCGAACGCGTCAAGGATGGGCTGCACCTGCATCACCATGCCGGCGCCTCCTCCGTATGGGGTGTCGTCGACGCGGTTGTGCTTGTCTTTGGTGTAGTCCCTTATATCCGTGATATCCAGCTCGATTATTCCGTTGTCTATCGCTCTTCCCAGCATACTCATGCGTATAGGCGCGAACATGTCGGGGAAGATGGTGAGGATGTTGATCTTCATACTTCTTTAGTCTATGAATCCCGGGATCAGCTTAACTTCAATGAGTCTGCCCTCTTCATCGATGTTCCTGAGGAAGGCGTCAACAGCGGGTATGAGGACGCTTTTGCCTTCAGCCGTCTCAACATCGAGGACGCTCTGGGCGGTGTTCTGGATGACGTCTCTGAGAACGCCTATCTCTCTGCTCCCGCCGCCGGCAATATCCACGACCCGGCAGCCTATGAGGTCGCGCACATAGTGCTCGCCCTCAGGCAGAGGCTCAAGGTCATCCTCACGGATGCTGACTTCAAGGCCGCGCAGCAGCTCTGCCGCGTTCCTGTCGTCTATGCCCTTCAGCTTCACGACCGGCTTGTCCTTCTGATATCTTACCCGCTCGATCGAGGCGCCGCGCCCTTCCGGCGTGTCAAAATCCGCCCCGTTCTTTGCCGCTCCCTCCGGAACGTCAAAAAGGAGGACTTTGCCCTCCTTAAGATTGTCTGAATCATGAGCGTACAGGTTGATCCTGACCTCGCCCCTTATTCCGACAGGACTTCCGATCCTGCCTAAGCGGACTGTTTCTTTCCGATTACCTGTCTTCTTCAACTATCTCTACCGAAACTCTCAGATTCTGCTTGATCGCCGCAGCCTTTACCACGGTCCTGATCGCCTTTGCTATTCTTCCCGACTTGCCTATGACCTTGCCGATATCCTCATCGGCTACCTTAAGCTTGACAATTATGTCTCTTCCGTCAGTCTCTTCGGTGACAAAGACCTCGTCCGGCTTGGTGACCAGCGCTTTCGCGATTACTTCTACCAGACTTCCCATAGGGCGCCTCCTATTCGATAGCGCCGGACTTCTTGAGAAGTGCTCTTACTGTATCAGTAGGCTGAGCTCCGTTTGCGAGCCATTTCTTGGCAGCCTCGTTGTCGATGATGATCTCGCTAGGGTTCTTCAGAGGGTCATATGTACCGATCTCCTCGATGAACTTTCCGTTTCTAGGTGTTCTTGAGTCAGCAACAACTACTCTGTAGAAAGGCTTCTTGTGAGCTCCCATTCTCTTAAGTCTGATTTTAACCATTTTTCTTTTTCCTCCATTATGTTGATTAAATTGATATCTATATTTGATTGCGATGTGAAGTATTTTCGTTCACATCACTAGAATCCGAGGTTGCGCATCATGCTTCTCGCCTTCTTCGAGTCAGGATTTGCGATGACCTTGGTCATCTTCTTCATCTCCTCATACTTCTTGATGAGCTGATTTACATCCTGCACGGTGTGGCCCGATCCGGCGGCTATTCTCTTGCGCCTTGATGCGTTCAGAACATTCGGCTTGGCTCTTTCGAACGGAGTCATGGAGAGGATTATGGCCTCCCACTTCTTGAGCTCGTTCCTTCCCTGCTCAAAGTCGATGTCCTTCTTCTGAGCTGCCGAGATGCCCGGTATCATGTCGATCAGTTTGGCGATACCGCCCATCTTGTTGATCTGCCTCATCTGACCGAGGAAGTCCTCGAGGTCGAACTTGTTGCGGCGGATCTTCTCTTCAAGCTTGCGGGTCTTCTCTTCATCGAAGGCATTCTCTGCCTGCTCGATGAGTGACATGACGTCGCCCATTCCGAGGATACGCGATGCGATCCTGTCAGGGTGGAAAGGCTCGAGAGCGTTGTACTTCTCGCCCGTACCCATGAACTTGATCGGCTTGCCCGTGACCGACTTGACTGACAGTGCAGCTCCTCCGCGGGAGTCACCGTCCATCTTTGTCATGATGATGCCGTCAACACCAAGCGCCTGGTTGAATCCGTCAGCGATGTTGACCGCGTCCTGACCTGTGAGAGCGTCGACTACCAGCAGTATCTCGTGAGGCTTGATCGATCTCTTCAGAGTCTTGAGCTCTTCCATCAGCTGCTCGTCTATCTGCAGACGTCCGGCCGTATCGACTATGAGCACATTACAGCCGCGCCTCTGAGCTTCCTTGACCGCCTCGAGTGCGATCTGCTCGGCATCGTTCGAGTCTCTGTTTACGTATACAGGTGTGTTGACTGCCTTACCTACGATTTCCAGCTGATCTATAGCAGCCGGTCTGTAGATGTCGCAGGCTGCGAGCATAGGGTGCTTGCCCGTCTGCTTGAGCCATGCGGCGAGTTTGCCGGCGGTCGTTGTCTTACCTGTACCCTGGAGTCCGACCAGCATGATGACCGTGAACCCGCTCGGGCTGAATGTGAGCTTGCTCGCGGAGCCTCCCATCATCTCGACCAGCTCGTCCTTGACGATCTTGATTACCATCTGGTCAGGAGTCAGGCTCTTGAGTACGCCCTGGCCCAGCGCCTTCTCTTTTATTGTGGCGACAAATTCCTTTACGACCTTGAAGTTTACGTCAGCCTCAAGAAGTGCCATCTTGACGACGCGCATCGCGTCCTCGAAGTCCTTCTCGGAAACGACGCCCTGGCCTTTAAGGTCTTTGAACGCGCCCTGCAGTTTTTCGGATAATCCTTCAAATGCCATTTCGTTTTCCTTTATCCCGGCCGCTGCTTTCCTGCAAAATCTGTTTTCGGTCTTATGCCCGAAAAAGCATTTTGCAGCGCGCGGCCGTCAAATACAAGCTTATTCCGTTATTCGACCGATTATTTTCTTTAGTTTATCTGCGTATGGCTCCGCGATCCCTGCAGTCTCGATGAGCCTGCACGCGCTTTCTGCCAGCTTCTGGTTCTCTTTGTAGTTTGAGATGAGGCCCAGCTTCTCTTCGTAGGAGTCGAGAGCCTTCTCTGCTTTGCGGAGCGTGTAGTGCACCGCCTGGCGTGTCTGGCCGAGCTCGTCCGCTATCTCTGAAAGCGACAGGTTGTCTTCGTGATAGAGAGCCATGACTTCGTTCTGCGCCCTGCTCAGCAGGCTGCCGTAAAAGTCATAAAGCATGCTCGCATATTCAACTTTTTCGATGTCGTCCCTCATCGCTCTCTCCGTCAAATGATAAGCGGCACGACCTCTCACGATCGCACCGCTAAATACTAACACATAGTATGTGTCCTGTCAAACATTTTCTTTGACACTATTCATGCACAGGACGAACCTATCCCTCAATTGCCTTTCGTACCATATCTGCATCATTGATTGCCAGGTCGAGAAGGCGGCTCATAAAACCTGTATACCCTTTACCGGTAGCCTTCGCAAGTTCCAGCGTATCAGGTGATACACGAAGTGCAACAACCGGCTTCTTGTTCTTTTCTTTTTTTGTCTTTGCTTTCAATGCCATAACACGCATTTCTTCTTTTGTAAAATGCGGGCTTTCTTCATCAAAGACAACCGGTTTGTCCGAAGCCTTTAATACTTCATTTAGTGCCTCATCTGAAGGCCTATCTCCATGTCTTATCGATACCTTTGTTGTACTCATAATAGAATTCCTCTTCTTCTCTGGTTGCAATTCTTACAGAGATCAGCCGTATATTATCCATATGCATCGTATATACAACGAGCAGCATTTTTTCTATAACTCCGATAACAATATACCGTTCCTCGCAAAAGCTATGTCCCTCATCATACATTTCAACACGATATGGATCCGCAAACACATATGCGGCAGTCCTGAAACTTATACCATGTTTCTTCTTGTTGATGTCATTCTTCTGATCGTCCCATTCAACAGTTATATCATTGATAATGTAATCTTTCATATAGTATAACCTCATGTAATACTTTTGTAAATACTTATTATCTGTGCTGATTATTATGTTTACTATACAGATTATAAATCAAAAAAACTGTACACCTTTTGGGGTTGAAAAAATGCCGGATCTCGTGAGAAAAATGCGGGATCCGGAACATCATAGATAAGGAGACGTAAATCCGGGTACTATAAATAGGGAGACGGAAATTTTCCGCCTCCCTCGCTTCTTATTCAGCTTTATTCACAAATCTATAAGGGTTGCTGTTCCCTTGCTTCTTATGCCTCAGGCTTTGCCGAGAAGTGTGCAATCGCGTGAACCAGTGCCACTGCAGCAAGGATACCTGCTGCTACCCAGCCTGTAGCTCCTACTGCAGAACCTGCGATGCTGGAGAACTCTGTTCCTGCGCTTGTGCCGTAGAATGCACCGAATGCGCCTGCTGCTGCAGAGAGAATAGCGAAAACGCCTGCGCCCTTGTTCTTCTTGAGGAAGGACAGGATAGCTGCGAGAACTGCGAGTGCGCCTGCTCCCAGAAGAGCTGCTGTTCCGACTGCTCTTCCTGTGATCTCCTTTGTGATGAGTTCGCCGGAGTCAGCCTGATATCCTCTTCCAACGCCTACAGCGTCAAGGCCCTCATCAAGGTCGAGGTGCTTGTCGCCATTGTCGAAGTCATCGTCTCCGCTGCGTCTGTCGAGAATGCTCTCGAGTCCGCCGTTAGCCTCTGTAGCCATCAGTGTAGCGAGTCCGTCGCGTACCTGCTGCTCACCATCTTCGTACTCGGCAAGTTTTGCCTTACCTTCCGCGAGTGCAGTGCGTCCATCCGCGAGTGCCTGACGTCCGTCTGCCAGCTGCTGACGTGCATCAGCGAGCTTGCCAGGAGCTGCCTTGTAGTTTGCAAGACCCTGAGCGTACTGTTTCTTACCGGCAGCCAGTTTCTTCCTTCCTGCTTCGAGCTTCTTTTCTCCTGCCTTTACCTGATTGTTAATCTCAGTCTTGACCTGCTGAAGAGCTGTGATAATGGCCGGATTGTAACTTCCGGTAATTGTGTCCATATCTTCTACAAAGTCAGGAAGATCTTCTGTTGCAAGGTCTCCATACTTTAATCCGGACTTATACGCATTCATATATTTATAAAGCTTATTTGCTTTTTCCTTGAATGCCTTGTTCAAAGTGCTGTTAGCAAGAATGCCCGAGTAAATCTGATTAAGCGAGGATGCGATATACTCCTGCTTTCCTGCTAGCTGTGTGTAGCCATCAGTCCATGCCTGAAGGTCACCGTCTTCTGCAGCATATGCATCGAGTGTCGTTATATAACCACTTAGCATTGTACTGAGGTCAGCGAGCCCCGCCTGAAGGCCCTCTATTGTCTTTGCATAAACAACATCTGAAACCTCAGTTTTATTGTTTGCAAGTGTAGAAATTGCGCCACTCAATGATTCATATTTTTCAGGGTCAACACTCTTAAGCAGGTCAAGCTGACTTGTATCCAAAGAGCTTAGCGTACTAGCAAGTGATGCATCATCCTTGTAGGTATCTGCCATAGTTTGAGCATCTGTCAGCTTAGCACTGACAGCCTTAAAGGTTGCTATCATATCTACAACAGAATCGTTGAAATCCTTATAAGAGGATGTGCTATTGATGTTTTTGCCTAAATCAGTATTTCCGGATGCGGTTTTAATCATTTCAAGCAAGCCGGCCGTTTTAGGATCAGAAAACATCGCAAGCATTGTAGCTCTTCCATCTTTGAGCTGCTTGTAGCCTGTTTTCCATGCCGGACCTTTTGAGCCATCTTCGTTTGTAGAGTAATCCTTGTAACCGGTTTTTACATCCTTGAGATAACCGATTACCTGATTGATGCCGGCAATACCTGCTTTAGCAGTCTCTCTACCTTCAGCAAGTTCTTCTTCGCCGTCTGCAAGGTCTTCTTCACCCTGGGCGATTTGTTTTCTTGCAGCTGCAAGTTTGCCAGGTGCTGCTGCGTAGTCAGCAAGGCCCTTAGCGTACTGAGCTTCACCGTCAGCGAGCTTAGCCTCGCCGTCTGCGAGCTCCTGCTCACCATCAGCTACCTGATCAAGACCGTCAAGATAAGCCTCTTCGTTGTCCTTAAGCTGATTGAGACCATCTTCCAGTTTGTTCATGTCAGCTGTGGATCTTTCGCCTTCTTCTTCCCAGTAGTCTTTGCATGCGAGCACGTCATTCAGGTTTGCGGCGCCGCCGTAGAAACCGAAAAGTGCTGCTACTACGAGAAGAACACTTAATCCTTTTTTCATTTTTATCCCTCTCTATAACAAGTAATAGTTTATATAAAACATCTTTTTGCGGGCAGAGTTACCCCCCCACCCATACTATTGAAACTATTTTACCATTTTCAGTGTCCAAAAACATAACAAATGTTAAGATTTGCCTAATACTAATATGTACTAATTTCAATACAAGATTTTGAGAGTGGAATTCTGAAAACTTCTGAAAGGGTTTTGTTATATATC
>JAFUGO010000184.1 GCA_017469325.1 Mogibacterium sp.
CAGAGATCCACGGCAACCTTATTGGCGGCACCATCCCTATAAATCCTGAACAGGCCGAAGGATACCGCAGGTACTTCATAAAGAAATACACCAGGCGCAATGATGAATCGAAAGTAGACTACATCGGATTTGACGAGGAGGAATTCGCCCTTCGCAGCAGCCTGATCGATCACGGCAAAGAGCTTGTAAAGCGGGATCTTTCTTACGGATCATGGGGAAACCTCTCCGTAAGGCTGAACGACAGCGAGATGCTGATCACACCGTCCTCGATGGACTACTTTGATATAAAAATAGAAGACATCGTAAAGGTGAACATCAATACTCTTGAATACGGCGACGGACGCTATCCGAGCACAGAGATGCGCACACACGCCAAGGCATACAGAGAGCTTCCGGACTGTAAGGCCATGATACAGACAAGGTCCAATGCCATCAGCACATTCGCCGCTTGTGAGGCAGGCTTTGCCCTCGGCGAAGGCGAGCTTCAGGACCTCATCGGCGACATAAAAGTGACCGGTTATGAGGAGCCGGGCTCCAACGCCCTCGCTAATACGGTAGTATCTACACTCAGGGATACTCACGCTTGCATAATCCCGCATCACGGAGCGGTGTTCTACGGACCGTCGCTCGAGGTGGTGCTGGCCATAGCGGAAGCCGTAGAACTCAAAGCCCGCAACCTTCTGGGTTTCAATAACCCAATCACGGAAACCGAAGGCGAATAATAAAAATCCAGCAAACAAGCGCTGACCCTTCCGGATCAGCGCTTTTATTCTGCCTGCTCACTTATTTATTCTGTACATATCCTACTTCACCCTGCTGCCCCTGAACTCTCCGTAGCTGAAGAATGCAAGTCCCGTCCAGATAATTATGAAAGCGACTATCTGGACCGATTCAAACGGCTCTTTGAACAGGAATATCCCCAGAAGCAGCGATATCGTAGGGCTGATGTACTGCGCGAGGCCTATCACGAAGAGCGAGACCTTCTTTGCCGAGGCGCTAAACAGCGACACGGGTATGAGAGTTATGAGTCCGCTCAGAAACATCAGCGCGTACTTGCCGGGAACTCCCATGGCGATCGCGCCCTGCCCCCTGCTTTCTATCACCAGTATGGAAACGAGCGCTATGACCGCGTAGATCATCGTCTCGTATACCATGGTCTTGAGGACCGGAAGATCTGAGGTCTTCTTGATCGCCGAGTACGTGGCCCATGTGGCGGCAAGTCCGAGTGCCACGCCCGGCAGCTGCCTGTAATGGATCAGTATCACGAGTATGGCCACCAGAGCCAGAGCCATCACCGTCATGTTGTACTTAGTCAGCTTCTCCTTGAATACGAAGATGCCCACCGCGCATATGACTATAGGCTCGATATAGTATCCGATGGACGCCTGTATGACGCGCTCCGAGGTCATGGCCCATATGTATATGCTCCAGTTGACCGTGAGGATGAGTCCTGCGGAGAAGTATTTCTTACGCACCGCGCTTTCCTTAAGGGGTCCCCACAGTTCTTCCATGCTGTACTGCGTCCTTGCCGCTATATAGGAATAGACGAACATCGTGACTATCCTGTACAGGATGATGAAACGTGACGGTATCGGCTCGAGAGCCTGCCAGTAGATGGGACAGAAGCCCCAGAAAAGCTGGCATCCGATCACGCAAAGGACTCCTACTTTATAATCGTTGTTTTTCTCAATCAAAATTCGTTTCCCTTTTTCCTTTTTCAGTCCCGGATCAGAGGCCGAGCTCCTCTTCAACAAGCTCTACGGCGATCCTTATGCAGTCGTTGCACGAGGTATACGCGCTTCCGTTGTTGCCTGTCTTGATGTCTTTGCAGATAAGAGCCTTTGCCCTTTCAACGAACTTCTTCTGCATTATGCCCGCGGCCCTTGTGGTCTTAGCCTTGGTCTGACCGCCCATCTCAATGTTGCCGTCGCTGTAGACAAGGCCCGCGATCATGGCAGCTCCGCTGAGGGCGCCGCAGACGCCCTGAGCCGTGCCCATGCCGGCGCCGAAGCCCTCGCCCATCTTGTAGATCAGGGACTCATCTACGCCTACCGCATCTGCAAATGTGCAAGCTACCGACTGACAGCAATTAAAACCGTTTCTGTGTTTCGCCGTAGCGATATCCGCTCTATCACTCATATCTGAAACTCCTTTATTTTTTTCATCTTAATTAAGTGTGCTGCAAAGGGTCCTTCTGCTCGCTAGATTTCGGATCTGACATTGCATCCTTTTCCGCACGCAATAATGATGCCTAACAGAACAGATTCTTTGTGCACCACATATATTAACATAAGAAAAGGCCGGTTTCTTTAAAAAAAATTGTCAATCGGCGTGCAACACTTGAGCCCTTTTGGAATACTATATATATGAGAGCTCTCAAAAAGCGCATTTCATTACCGGAATGAAGCGGAGTCAGATATGAACGAAAAACTATTCAATGAGGCAGCAGCCGGCAGCAAAGAAGCATTTGCGAAGCTGTACGGCGAATATAAGGACAGGCTTTACCGCTATGCACTGTACCGCCTGAGAGATACGCATGAGGCGGAAGACGCCGTGAGCGAGTGTGTCCTTGCGGCATGGAAAGGCATAGGCGGTCTTCACGACCCGGGGGCATTCGGCTCGTGGATATTTAAGATCCTTTCGGCATGCTGCGCCTCGCGCATAAAAGAAATGATAAAAGCAAGGGAAAGCACCGAACGCGCCGGGCAGGAATCCTTATTTGTGCAGCCCGATTCAGCTTCTCTCCCCGCAGAGCTTATCGAAGCACTCGATCAGCTGAACGAGGAGGAAAGAAGTATAGTTCTTCTGAGCGTGATCGGCGGCTTCACCAGCTCAGAGATCTCGTCCGTAACGGGTCTCACAGCAGGCAGCGTACGTTCAAAGCTGTCCAGAAGCCTGGCGAAGATGAGAGAGTTCTTATTCTGAGGAGATTAAAATGGAAAAGAAGAATGACCATATAAAAGAGCTTTTCAACAATGACGGTATAAAGGCTCCGGATTCGCTCTCCGAAGAAAACATCCTTAAGATGCTTGAAGCGGCGGATACCGGTGCGAACGTCAGTGGAGAAAAAGAGTTCAAAAAAGCAGACATAAAGAAAAAACGCCCTGCCATGTTCAGGCTGATCTCGGCTGCTGCAGCTATGCTGGTCGTGGCCGCAGGCATCGGAGGCTGGTCGGCATTCATGCATAAGGCACCGGATACTTCTCTGATCGACGGAGAGCTGTTCAGTTTTGAGAATGAGCAGCAGATCAGGCGTCTGGTGAACAGCCTTGATGCCATCCCGAGGTACGACGATTCGCTGGTCTATGAAAGCAGCGAGGATGCTGTTCTCAGCGAGGATACAGGAGCGGCTCCTGCTGCCGAGCTCACAGAGAAAGCCACGGGATCCTCTTCGGATTCTGCCCAGACAAAGAGCTCCGCGGCCCCTTCCCACTCATCCACATACCTTCAGGTAGATGATGTCGATGAGGCAGATATAGTAAAGACGGACGGAAAATACATCTACTGCGTCACCAACAAAGGTGAAGTAGTCATACTTTCCGCAAGCGGGGGGAAGACCGAGCGCCTCTCCACTGTAGGAAGCAACGACATAGAGAATTACGTCAAAGACATATACATCAAAGGCGACACGCTCATAACAGTCGGTCAGTTTTACAAAGAAGACTCGGATACAGCTCTGACTGGCATCGTGGTGTACGACATCTCCGACCGCAGCCATCCGGAATACGTCTCCGACTTCAGCCAGTCGGGCTCCATCGTCTCGACACGCCTTACCGGAGATCACGTATACATCGTCACCAATAAGTACGTTTATAAAGGAGACGAAGTTCTTCCCGTATGCGGTCCTTCCGATAACTTCAGATCCGTACCGCTGAGCGATATCTGCTGCGTGCCTGAGCCCCAGGAGCCATCGTATCTTATCCTGAGTTCCGTAGACATATCATCCGGCAGTCAGGGCAAAGCGGCTACAAAGGCGGTGTTCGGAACCGGTAATGACATCTACTGCAACGATCACAACCTTTACGTCGCATCGTATGAGTTCGACAGCGAGGCGGATACCGCATATACCAGGATCGTAAGAGCTTCCCTTGACGGAACAAAGGTGAAGTTTGACGCGACAACAAAGGTCCGCGGAAGCGTTTACGGACAGTTCGCCATGGACGAGAAGGACGGATACTTCAGGATCGCGACCACATCGCAGCGCGCGGGCATGGATGTAAATAATCTGTACGTGCTCGATAAGGACCTGAAGGAAGCCGGTAAGGTCAGCGGATTTGCCCGCAACGAAAGCATCAAATCTGTTCGCTTCATCGGATCGA
>JAFUGO010000185.1 GCA_017469325.1 Mogibacterium sp.
ATAGATAACGTTAATAAAACCCGGGGTCTGTATCTCATACACCTGACCCCGGGAGTCTGTCATACATATTATATGCTGAAACTACTCAGCCGGATCAGCTGGGATCTCGGTATCGCCAAGCTGCACTCTCTCAGCAAGAGTCTTCATCTCCTGACGGTTCTGATTTACCTTGGCGTTGATGTTTGAGAACATCTGATTGAAGTAATCTGTCATCGGCTGGATGTATGATGTGCTTACTCCGGCGATATCCGTCTGCATATCATAAAGCAGCTGATCGATGTACTCATACGATCTGTACTTCATGTAATTGGCGTGATTCTCAGCCTCTTTGAGGATAGCATCTGCTCTCTTCTGAGCGTCCTTGTAAATATTGTTGTTGTTTACGAGATACTCGACCTGATCTTTGGCCTCGTTGATCATTCTGTTGTATTCTCTCTTTGCGTCGCTGATGATGCGGTCTCTTTCCTGATCGAGCCACTTTGCCTGCTGAATGTCGCGTGGCAGATTGGCGCGGATGTCCTCGATTATCTTCTGAGCGACATCAAGGTCGATGATTCCCTTTTCGGAAAAAGGCATCTTGCTTGAAGAAGTGATAAGGTCTTCAAGTTCTTCCAGAAGAGACATTAATTTGATGCTGTCGTCGTTCATTTTGGTTCCTCCCGTTATTTTTACAAGAAAGGCGCTCCGCCTTCCGGTTTATTTACTCATTTTTTCTTTTATCTTTTCGGAAACATATGCCGGCACGAGGTCGTCCACACTTCCGCCGAGCGAGGCTACTTCCTTGATAAGGCTCGAGCTTATAAAGGAATACTTCGGATCGGTCATGAGAAAGACGGTCTCGGTATCCCCCGTAAACAGCAGCGCGTTCATCTGCGCCATCTGAAGCTCATTCTCAAAATCCGTAGTGGCTCTGAGACCTCTTACGTAAGCAACATAGCCGTTGACGTTGACATAATCGGCCAGAAGGCCTTCAAACTTGTCGACTCTGACATTCGGGATATGTTTTGTCACCTCTCTCATGATGGCGACACGCTCATCCAACGCAAAAAAGCCCGTCTTATGCGGATTCACTGCTATGGCAACAGTCAGCGAATCGTACATCTTTGCGGCTCTCTCGATAATATTGAGATGTCCGTTTGTGACAGGATCGAAGGATCCCGCGTACAAAGCTTTTCTTTCCATCAGAGCAGTCCCTCACTCGCGTAAATATTAACAAAAGCTCTCTGGATTTACAATATAGTAAACGCATCGACGCCGATGGTTCCGTACTTTTTTTCCTTTATTCTTGAGAACTCTCCATATGTGTCAGATAATTTATTATCGTACAAATGCTCACAGATAACCACGCTGCGCTCATCGATCAGCCCGTACTGCTGAAGAAGTTCCATCGCGGTATCATAATAGGTCGTCATCTCGTAAGGAGGATCTATTATGACTACGTCAAACACCGGCTTTTCCCTTCTGTCGGCTATTTCAGCCAGTGCGGCGGTATAATCTCTGCCGATGACCGAAGCTTCAGATCCCGCACCGCAGTTGGCGATATTGCCCGTAAGTATCTTCTGGTTCTGCCTTGAGTATTCAACAAATGTACAGTGGGCAGCTCCTCTTGACAGAGCCTCGAGTCCCATCGCCCCGCTTCCCGCGAAAAGATCCAGCACTTCTGCGTCAGGCAGCCACTGCATGATCATGCTGAACACCGCCTCACGTACTTTTTCCGTGGTCGGCCTTATGCCCTTAGGCACCTCTATATTTCTGTATTTGTATTTTCCTGATGTTATCTTCATATCTGTACACTGTCCGTGATCACTAAATAACGTTCGAGTTGTCGGAAGCGCCTTCCTGCATCATGCGTTCATACGCGAGTTTTGCGTCTGTTTTGCATCTGCCGGAGCGGCTTTCTTCCATTATTATATCTGCGTCTTCTATCGCTGCTTCAAGAATGTCCGTATACCTCGAGAGAAGCAATACATCTGATGAGGCTGTCCCGGACTGCATGGTACCCATCACATCTCCCGGACCTCTCAGCTCGTAATCGGCTTCGCTTATCTCGAAGCCGTCGCTTATCTCCGCCATGGCCTTCGCACGCGCGGCTGCTGTCTCCGAACTCCCATAATTGATTACATAGCAGTATGACTGTCTGCTGCTCCTTCCCACTCTGCCTCTCAGCTGATGCATCTGAGCCAGTCCGAAGCGCTCGCTGTTCTCTATCACCATCACCGTAGCCTCGGGAACATCGATACCGACCTCAATAACAATAGTAGATACAAGTATCTGTATGCTTCCGTCTTTGAAGCTGCGCATGATCGATGACTTCTCTTCGGATGACAGCTTTCCGTGAAGAAGAGCTGCCTTGTGAGCAGGATACCGGGCTTTGATCTCCTCAAAGAGCTTCTGTACCGACAGCATGTCGTCATCTTCGCTGTCGATGCTCGGAGCGATCACATAGGCGCGTCCGCCCGTTTCGAGTTCGCGGCCCATCTCTATATATGCCCTTTCTCTCGTGCTGCGGTCCAGGGCCCTCGTAATGATTTTCTTTCTGTTCTTCGGCATGGACCGGATAATGCTGAAGTCCATATCGCCGAATACGGTTGCGGCGAGCGTACGCGGTATAGGTGTGGCGCTCATCACGCATACATTGACGCCGCGTCCTTTTTTTATGAGCGACTTCCTCTGGGCTACTCCGAATCTGTGCTGCTCATCGGTGATGGCAAGAGCCAGGTCATCAAAAAGTACGTCATTCTGTATGAGCGCATGCGTACCGATGAGCACATCGGTCTCGCCCCTTGCGACGCTGTCTATAACAGCGCGTTTCTCAGCCGGCTTCATGCTGCTCACAAGAAGGCCGCAGCTTATACCGTATGCCGACAGATCGCCGCTTATGCTTTCATAGTGCTGCCTTGCCAGGATCTCGGTCGGAGCCATCATAGCGGACTGCATCCCCGCCTTTGCGCATCTGAACATCGCGGCCTCAGCGACAACGGTCTTTCCGCAGCCGACATCGCCCTGCACAAGGCGGTTCATCGGCTTTCTGCTGCCAAGGTCCTTCATTATGTCATCTATAGCACCGGCCTGTCCCTCCGTAAGCTCAAACGGAAGCCCGGAGAAAAAGCTTTGCATATCTGTTTCTGGAACGGAAGCATCAAGATCTTCTCCTTCAAGCTCTCCGGCCCTCATTCTCACGGCAAGCTGATACATCAGCAGCTTATCGTATATCAGCCTGTATCTTGCTGCCTTGTAATGTTTCTCACTCTCAGGGAAGTGGATATTCCTGTAAGCGAATCTCTGGCTGCAAAGACGGCGTTTCTCTATTATGTCCTCTCCCAGCCAGTCGTCATCGAGGTCTGTGGTATCCAGAGCTTCCTTGACCCACTTTCTCAGATTTATATCTGTCAGTCCTGCCGAATGCCTGTAGACCGGGAATATCCCCCTTACATCCCTTTCGCTGCCTGTCTTGCTGAACTCGGGATTGGTCCACACCCTTGAGCCGTTTCTGATCCGCATGCGTCCGTAAAGGACATAGTCGGAGCCGGTCGACAGTGTTTTCCGCAGATATGGCATATTGAAAAAGACAGCATAAAAAATACAGCTGTCGTCTCTGAGCATGCATTCAGTCAGCGACCTGCGTCCCGCAAGCGGCCTCATCGTCACTTTGATGAGCCTTCCGCAGACGAGGCTGTCCTTCTCTGTCCCTGCATCCATCGCGCGGACCAGAAAGCGTCTGTCCTTGTACCTGACCGGGTAATAAGAAAGAAGTCCGCCTATGGTTTCTATACCCGCGGCTGACAGCTGTTCTTTCTTCTTTGAGCCTATGCCTTTTATTGAAGATATATCGTCATTGAATCCGTGCAATATGACCTCACGCGTTGTTTCTTACTATATCTATACTGCGCCTGACTATCTCGTCTTTCAGCACACCGGCAAGACCCCTTACCTTGACTTTGATGG
>JAFUGO010000186.1 GCA_017469325.1 Mogibacterium sp.
AGGCTGGGACGTCTCGATGAGCAAGGGGCAGCCGGGCGCCTTCAATACAGCGGATGACGGCATGAGGCACCTCATAAACCATATAAAGGGAATGGGGGATTCGGACCCGGATGCTTTGACGCGGGCAATGCTCAGATGGTATTCCGATAACCGCAGAGATGAGATCAGGACCATGCTGAAGGCTGCCGAGTATGACAATGACCCGGCTCCGATACCAAGGGCGACGGCAAAGGAGCTTTTCGGCCGCTCAGACGGCACGCTCACACTGAGCGCTTCATCCATAAGCGCATACATAGACTGCCCGTTCAAATACTTCGTCGACAGAGGACTGAAGCCCGAAGAGGAGAGGACCTTCGCGAGCGATCCGCGCTCCGTGGGTGATATTTATCACGAGTGTCTTATGGCTGTCGCGAGGCAGATAATGGGGGACGAGGAGCTCAGAGAGAAGATGCGCGGGACCGGCGGTTCCGGCCCGGATACAGAGGAGCTCGAGCGTCTGGTCAACGAAGCTCTTGATGAGCTCTCGCAGAATTACAGGGGAGGACTCTTCATATCCGCGGGAGGCGAGGAGTACCGCATGAGCCGCATACGCGAGATCTGCGCGGCCGCCGCGGAAGCGATGGCATCACAGCTTGCGGCTGAAAGCGTGACCGATGCGGTCTTCGAAGAGGGCTTCGGAAGACAGAAAAGGTTTGAGCCAATAAAGCTTAACATCGGAGATGATGAGGTGTACGTCGAAGGCAAGATCGACCGCGCCGACATGATCGATACGGACGGGACCGGCAGGGTCAGGATAATCGACTACAAGACCGGATCCGACAAGCTCGACCTCTGGAAGATGCGCAATGGATATAAAATGCAGCTCATGATCTACATGATCTCCGCGGCCACGGGAGGCCCGGAGCCGGCGGGCATGTTCTACTTCAATATCAAGGATCCGATCGAATCCGCAAATGACAAAACCGCCGATCAGATCGGAAGCCTTTCGGAGCGTGAAGCTGAAGACGAGTTCAAGCTCAAAGGCGTATATATAAATGAAGAAGGCGTGCTGGGCGCGATGCCCGAGAAGGTGCTGGCGTCGTCAAAGAACAGCATCAGCCGCGAAGAGTATGAAGAGACCCGGAACGATGTCCTTGCCAGGATAGAGGAGACCGCTTCGGGGATACTCGGAGGAAAGATAAGGATCAATCCGCTCAGAAATGACGGAAGACTTGTATGCTCTTACTGCGAATACAGGTCGGTGTGCAGGCGCGACCGCGGGTACTGGAAAAACTCCGCGAGGATCATGCCAAAGAAGAAAAAATAGGGCGGACGCCTATTGATAGAGCGCTTAAAAGCGAATACAATAACACTTGTTTGAAAAAAGGAGGGTACTATGCCGGGAATAGGATACATAACAAGAGTTATCAGCGGAGTCAGATTCGATAAGATGAACAAGACTCTCGAAGTCGTAAAAGAGAAGAGCGGACAGAGCAAGGCCCGCACTTTCTTCGACATGCTCTGGTGCGCAGCCAGATACGGCGCGGGGTATTATGACTACACCATGTTCGGTTTTTATGACATGAACGGGAAGCAGCGTGATACATACCTTACCCGTATCCGCAACAAAAAAGTCTGCGATCTCATGAACGAAGAAGGCTACGGAGATCTTTTCGACGACAAGCTGCAGTTTAACCCTTTGTTTGAAAAATTCCTGCACCGCAAAGTGCTCGACGCGGGCAGCGCGACGGCAAAAGACATGGAAGAGTTCATGAAGGACCAGGAATTCTTCTTCGCCAAACCAAGCCGCGGCACATGCGGAGACGGCATCGAGAAGTGCAGAGTCGCGGATTTCGCCGATGCTGCGGAGGCTCTCCATTATGTAAGGAGCAAGGGGCTGATGGTGCTCGAGCACGCTCTGCCTCAGCATCCTGACATGGCCAGACTGCATCCGGAGTCGGTCAATACCATGCGTATCGTTACGGACCGCATAGGGGACGAGGTATATATAGCGTACATCGTAGTCAAGATCGGACGCGGAGACGGCTTCTGCGACAATTCGGGCCAGGGCGGAGTGATCTGCCGCGTGGATCCTGAGACCGGAAAGATCAATTCGGTCGCCACCGACGATTACTTCAACGTATTTGAGAAGCACCCGGATACGGGTATTACATTTATGGGTTACCAGCTGCCGATGGTCAAAGAGGCCATCGAGTTCGCGAAAGAGGCTGCCATGGTGGTCCCGCAGATCAGGCACGTGGGTTGGGACATAGCCATCACGCCTGATGGACCGGCTCTCATCGAGGGCAACGACTATCCGGGCACGGACCTCTGCCAGCTGGCGCCGCACTTCCCTGAAAAGCAGGGACTCTGGCCGTTCTACAAAGAGATACTTGATCTTAAATAGAGGGAGTTTATATAAATGAGCAACGAATTACACGCAAATAAGGGCAAGAATGAAGTAATAGAGGTAAACGGCAAAAAATACAGCCGCCTTCCTATAGTTACTCATCTTATTACCGATAAGGACGACATCTGTGACGTAGCGGAAAAATACGGCAGCCCTGTGCTTAAAGAAAAGGGCGACATCCTTTTCATTTCCGAAAAGGCCGTGGCCTGCACGCAGAGAAGAGCGATCCCGCTTGAAGAGATCCAGCCGAGAAAGCTTGCGACTCTGCTCAGCAAATATGTGACGAAGACTCCGCACGGCATCGGACTCGGAATGCCTGAGACCATGGAGATGGCGCTCAGAGAAGCGGGTACTCCGCGCATCCTTGTCGCTGCCGCTGCTTCGGTCGTAGGCAAAAAGGTGTTCAGAAGGAAGGGCTGGTTCTACAATGTTGCCGGATACCGCGCACGTTCTATCGACGGGCCTACACCAAACACGATCCCGCCGTACAATCACTGCGTGGTGCTCGGACCTCTCGATCCGGACAAAGTGGCGAGACAGATAAAGGACCGCATCGGATACGATACGATCATCGTGGATATCAATGACCTCGAGGGACAGATACTCGGCGCATCGTCCAGGAAGATCGACAAGAAGGAATACGCACTGATCCTCAAGGACAACCCGCTGGGTCAGGACTGCGAGCAGACTCCTATGGGAGTTATCAGAAAAGTGAAATAGCGCCCTATGTCGATAGAAGTCGTATCGATAGGGAGCAGCAGCTCCGGGAATTCATATATAGTGATGGCGGGAGAGCGCACCATTCTGCTCGATGTGGGCCTGCCCGCAAAGAAGATCACCGGAGCGCTGGAACATCTCGGAATAGATCCGGCCGATGTGGATGCCGTGCTCATAACTCACGAGCACACAGACCATGTCAAGAGCGTCAGAGCCGTGAGCCGCAAATGCTGCAACGCGGTCTTTTACGCCAGCAGAGGGACTGTTGCGCATACCGCTAATTTCAGCTATGTGCCTGAAGAGCGCCTGAGCCTGGTTAGCTCAGGTGACAGGATATGCGACGGGGATATCACCATCGGGGTGTTCTCCCTCAGCCATGACGCCGCGGAGCCGGTCGGATTCACCATAGAATACGGAGACGAAAAGATGGCCGTGGTCACGGATACCGGCGTCATAACCGACGAGATCTTCGATGCGGTGTGCGATGCCGGCATTCTTGTGTTTGAATCCAATCACGACGTGGACATGCTGATGTTCGGAGAGTATCCGTATCCTCTCAAGATGAGGATCAAAGGGGACTTCGGGCACCTTTCAAATGAATACGCCGGCAGCGTGCTGGCGCGCATCCTTGCCGGCAGAGGCGGCAAGGGCGGTGCGCCTCTTCGCATCATGCTGGCGCACCTCAGCTTTCACAACAACATACCGCTGTTTGCGCGCCAGACTGTCGAAGATACTCTCGGAGCCGCGGGATTCAGAAGCGGTACGGATTACGTTCTGGACGTAGCGGCCAGAGAAGGCCTTACATTTATGCCAAATGCTTAACATCAGGATTATCTGCGTAGGAAAGTTCAAAGAGAAATACTGGGAAGCAGCTTCAGCGGAATACATGAAGAGGCTCGGAGCGTACTGCAACGTCTCGGTCACAGAGGTAAAAGAGGAGAAGCTCCCCGCTCATGCTTCGCGTGCTGATGAAGAGAAGGTCATAGAAAAGGAAGGCCGGGCGATACTCGAAAAGACCGGAGCCGGTGATTATGTGATAGCGCTCGATATAGGCGGCCGCGAACTCTCATCAGAGCAGCTTGCCTCGAAGATGGCGGAGATCAGCTTCACCAGTTCCACAATAGACTTTGTCATTGGCGGGAGCCTCGGACTGAGCGCTGAAGTAAAATCCAGGGCTGCGCTGAGGCTCAGCTTCGGAAAGATAACCCTGCCTCATCAGCTCGCCCGCATTGTGCTGCTTGAGCAGGTATACCGCGCGTTCAAGATCAACGCCGGTGAGACGTATCATAAATAGAAAGGACATATAAAGAATGGCTGATAAAAAGAAGCGTGAAAACAAAACCATGCAGGATTACCGCGACAGGCAGACACGCATCAACAAAGGTGCAAAAGTGATGGCCCTCATACTCGTGGCGGCAATGGTGGTCTTTTATGTCATCTCTGCCGGGGCGTTTCTCTGGGATTAAGGGATTTTAGCAACGGATTTGATTACGGCGAATATTGTTTGATTACGGCGAATATTGTTTTTTTGCGGCGGCGCCCGGAAGGGCGCTCTTTTAATGCCTTGTAAACACTGGGCCTAGAGAATGTCAAAAAATTACCAATGTTTTATTTGAAGTACAAAGTACATGAAGTTATAATAAATAATGTATAGGAATATGTTCTGCGATCCTTCGATCGCAAGGTATAAGACTATAGTAATCGGTGATGAAAGTGAAGTGCTTTATAACAGGAGGTGCCTATGGAATTACAGATTCAAGACCTTGTAACCTCTATCCGTAAGGAAGGGGTGGAGGCGGCAAACGCCGAGGCGGAATCTATTATTGCAGAAGCAAAGAAAAAAGCCGAGTCGATCGTTGCAGGCGCTAAAGCCGAGGCGCAGCAGTACAAGGATTCTGCTGAGAAAGAGATCTCGATCCTCAGAGAAAGTGCCGCTGTCAGTGCTGAGCAGGCAAAGAGAGACGCTGTCCTGGCATTCAAGACTGAGATCCAGGGCGAGTTCGAAAAGATCCTTTCAGCTGACATAAGCAAAGAGCTCAAAGGAGAAGGACTCGGCAAACTGATCCGCGCGGCCGTTGCCGGCGAAAATGTTGCAGATTATGTCGCAGAAGTATCTGAAGTCAGCGACGCTCTCAAGGCAGAGCTGGCAAAAGAGATCAAAGACGGGCTTGAGATCAGGCCTACAAAAAACGTACAGCAGGGATTCCGCCTTGCAGCAAAGGACGGAGCCGGCTATTTTGACTGTTCAGATGAAGGAATAATGGAGATGCTGATGCCATACTTCAGAAATCTGGATTTCCAGTAGAGAAGGAGGCGCGGTATGGCTTCATATTATTATCTGATAGCAAGCCTGCCTGAGCTCAGAGCAGACGGCGACATGCCTATCACGTACAGCGAGTTCCTGTCATGCTGCCAGTCAAATGTGAGTGAATCGGACTACGAGATCCTCGAGAACCTGTCCCTCTCTTCTGAAGAAGGACCTCTCATCTCTGAATGGGCTAAGTTCTACGGGATGCTTACCAAAGAGCTTAATTACCAGAGAAGCATGAATCTTGGAAAAAGCTATTCATCGGCTTATGATAAAGACGGTCTGATCGCTCAGGTAGTAGCCACTGCGCTGTCGGCAAAGAACCCGCTTGAAGCTGAAAGGGTCCTGCTCGAGTACGAATTTGAGAATCTTGATTCGCTCGTCGGACTGCATATGTTTGATGACTATGTGCTGTTCGGATATGCGATCAAGCTCAAGCTTCTGGAGCGGCTCAGCTGCTTTGAGCATGACAAAGGCCAGGCCGAATTCAAATCTCTTTTCGACGGGATACAGGAACGTGTATACAGTTTGTAACAGGAGAATTTTATGAAAATACAAACAGGATATGTAGCCGGAGTCAACGGCAACCTTATAAAGGTAGATTTCGATGGCTCCGTACGCAAAAACGAAGTAGGCTACATCCTCGTTGATGATAAACGCCTCAAAGGAGAGGTCATCCGTATCAACAACGGGGAAGTAAGCATGCAGATCTACGAGATGACCAACGGCATCAAGGTCGGTGACAAGGTAGAGTTCACCGGCGAGCTGATGAGCGTAGATCTGGGTCCGGGACTCCTGACACAGGTCTTCGACGGACTGCAGAATCCGCTGCCTAAACTTGCGGAGCAGTGCGGCTTCTTCCTGGACAGAGGTGTGTATCTTGACGCGATCCCTGATCGTGACTGGGAGTTCACACCTGTAGCAAAAGTAGGCGACAGTGTTAAAGCCGGAAGCACCGTAGGCACAGTGCCTGAAGGCCTTTTCACACATCACATCATGGTGCCGTTCACGCTGAGAGGTTCCGACTGGACAGTCAAGAGCATCAAGGCTAAAGGCGCATATAACGTGCATGATACTATTTGCACTATCGAAAACAGCAGGGGCGACACAAGAGATCTCACAATGATCTTCACACAGCCTATCAAGCAGGCAGTTAAGTGCTATGCTGAAAAGCTTCGCCCTACTGAACCGCTTGTAACAAAGATCCGCTGTATCGACTCCTTCCTTCCGGTAGCAAAGGGCGGTACCTTCTGCACACCGGGACCTTTCGGAGCCGGCAAGACGGTACTCCAGCACATGCAGGCAAAGAACTCTGAGGCAGATGTAGTAATCGTAGCTGCCTGCGGAGAGCGTGCCGGCGAGGTAGTAGAAGTACTGAAGGAGTTCCCTGAAC
>JAFUGO010000187.1 GCA_017469325.1 Mogibacterium sp.
AAAGACGGCAACTGGCGCACGTGGGTGCCGGACAAAACCGCGAAGGAAGGTCGCAGGAAAATCACAAAGACTACAAGAGAAAAGTTGGAAGAAGCGGTCATCTGCTTCTATCTGGAGAACGATGAAGAGCTCAAACGCAAGAGGATGACTCTGAGGGAGCTGTACCCTGATTGGCTGGAGTATAAAAAGCTCCATTCCTCAGAGACGACTATCCCAAGGGTAGAGTCAGACTGGAAGAAGTATTATGAGAACGAGCCAAGCAGTGTTTCAATCATCGATAAAAGGGTTAGAGAGCTAACAAAGATCGAACTTGATGAGTGGATCCACAAGCTGATACGCAAGTACAACATGACAAAGACCAATTACTACAACGCGTCTCTCATAATCAGACAGATACTCGATTATGCCGTAGAGCTGGAGATCGTGGAGGAGAATCTGTTCCGTAAGGTCAATGTCGACAGTAAGAGGATGTTCCGTAAGGTCCATAAGAAGAAGGACTGCACGCAGGTGTATACGAAAGATGAGGTGATACTCATCTATCAGGAGGCCTGGAAGGACTTCCGCAACAGCAAGAGACTTGTTTACAGACTGGCTCCACTGGCAGTGATGTTCCAGTTCCAGACAGGGGTCCGTATCGGGGAATTGTGCGCACTCAAATTCGAAGATGTCGAGAACGGAGTTCTCCATGTCGAAAGAATGCTGCAGAGAGATTCGGACAAGGTCGTGGAACATACCAAAAGCCATGAAGACAGGGAAGTGCTGCTGACAAATGCAGCTCTTGAGCTAATAGAAGTCGCAAGAGCGTATCAGGAAAAACACAGCGGCAAAGGGGAGTATATATTTTCCATGACAGAGGAAGCGCTGAGCTACGCTGAGACCAACATTCTTTTGAAGAAGTATTGCAAAAGGCTCGATATCCTTTACAGATCTTCGCACAAATCGCGTAAAACTTATATCTCATCGCTGATAGACGCAGGCATAAACATCAATACCATAAGGTCTTATGCCGGTCACGCGGATGAGAGAACTACTTATTTCAACTATTGCTTTGACAGGGCGCCGGATACAGAAAAGAAGATGCTTCTTGAGAAGGCTCTGGAGACACCGATTCCGAGCTAGGCGACAGAGAGCATTTAGCCATAAGGGAAAACTCTTGTGGCAAATACATGTAGATACGTTTAAAAATAACTGTATCCGGCTGGTATACCCGTATTGCAAAAAACTGACACATATTGCAAAAAACCAAACCAGAAAAATCGCGTCCTATCTATGCAGTTTTTCGTCTTAAAAGTGAAGCAAACCAGCCTCAAACAGTTGATTTTTCAACGTCCTGACAAAAGAAAAACCTCCGATTTCTCGGAGGTCTGTGGTGGATGATCAGGGGCTCGAACCCTGGACACCCTGATTAAGAGTCAGGTGCTCTGCCAGCTGAGCTAATCATCCATATTCTTTAATGCCGGCTTCGAATGCTCTTCGTAAGCCGCTTGATGATATTACCACTCGAGGCGGGTTAAGTCAATAGCCAAAAACCAAAATATTTCTTACAATCCATTCATATCAACGGCTTAAATCTATCAAATCATTGAATTGAGCGCAAAATTATAGTAGTATTTCACTGAATAATTGTGAACAGGCACATTTTTGATGTGCAAAAATAGTTAAAACTGCCCATTGAGGGCATAGACAACACGGAGGTTGTAATGTTCTGTAGTAATTGTGGAAGCAGGCTTGCAGATGGCGCAAGGTTCTGCAGCGAGTGCGGAGCCAGAGTGGCCAGGGCTGATGAGCCGGAAATCAGAACAATCCAAGATATTGATTTTCAGGAGCCTAAGATCGAAGAAACACCTGTAAAAGAGGTTTCGGCAGAGGCTGCAGCAAAGCCGTCGAAGGGCACCATCTCGTTTGACTGGAGCAATGTGGTCGATGAGCCGCACAAGAAAGAAGTCAAAGAGATCAAGTCGCCTTGGGGCACAACAGGCAGCATAGACGAGAAGGAGCTTTATGCGGAGATGACTCCGGCTACCGGCAGAAGCCGTACTATGAGCTTCATCGATGTCCTGAAAGCTGAAAAAGAAGAAAAGGAAAGGGCGGCTGCAGACAGGTCGATCGAGTATACGGAAGTTCTCGAGTTCGATCCTGATCTTACAGCATTTGAAGAACCGCCTAGTGTTCAGATCGCACCTCTTTATGAGGACGTTGATGAGCCTATAAAGACTCCGTTCGACGAGCCTGAGTTCGCACCTGAACCATTCTTCAAGGATGAGCCTAGGTTTGAAGAGCCTGCTCCTGCAGAGCCGGAGATACCTGAAGCACCGGCTGTATTCGAAGAACCTGCAGCAGAGCCTGAGATGCCGGAAGTACCGGTCGCTGCCGAAGAACCTGCTGAGCCTGAACCATCGATCGAACTTTCGAGAGAGACGATCGCTCAGTTCGACGAGTTCGTCAAGAGCTTTGAGAAAGAGGCGGGAATTGGCGGAGAACCGGCATTTGAGGAGCCTGTTTATGAGGAGCCTTCCGTAAGCGCTCCGAAGTTTGAGCTCCCTGATTTCCTGAAGAGCTTCGCGGGATTCACAAAGATCTCAGGAGAAAAGCCTGCTGCTGAAGAAGAAGTACCTGCTCCGGCGGCTGCTGAAGAGCCGACCGCAGAGGAACCGGCATTCGAGGCACCTGCAGCAGAAGAGCCGTTCTTTGAATCTGACGAACCTCCTGTCATCGAGCTCGAAGATGAAGAGCCTGCGGCAGAGGAGCCTGTATTTGAGGAGCCGGTATTCGAAGAACCTAAATATGAAGAATCCACAGAAGAAGAGGACTCAATGGAGGATCTCTATCTGGACATAGACACAAGCGCTCCGGTCGGAGAAAGAGCTACATCGAGACTCAGCCTCTATGAAGAGGATGACGACGATGACGACGAAGATGAGTTAGAGGAAGAGACCGAGGCAGCTGAGGAGTTTACTCCTATCGATGAGGAAGAACTCTTCAGAGAGATGGAGGAATCCAGACCTGCAAGTTCGGGTATGACTATCGCTCCTCCGGCTGACAAGGAATCTGAGATCGAAGCTCTCAGAAAGAGACTTGCAGAGCTTACAGGCGTTATGGATCCTGTTGAGCCTGCCGGTGAAGCAGAGGACGCAGAGCCTGAGACAGAACTGTTTGAAGGTCCTGTAGATGATTTCTTCGAATCTGAGTACTATAACGAGCCGGATGAGGCGCCTGTTGCTGAAAAACCTGCGGTTGAGGAGCCTGCAGCTGAGGCCCCGGCAGAAGAGCCGGTCGTAGAAGAGGCAGAACCTGTAGTAGAAGAACCTGCTGCAGAGCCTGAGCCGGCAGTGGAAGAAGCTGTTGAAGACATCTACCTTCAGGATGTTCCTGCTGCAGAGGTCGTGATCCCGGCAGTTGAAGAAGTTGCCGAAGAACCTGTCGCAGAAGAGCCGGTAGTTGAAGAAGCAGAACCTGTCGCAGAAGAGCCGGTCATCGAAGAGGCGGTTGAAGCTCCTGCAACAGAAGAGCCTGCCGTCGAAGAGCCTGTATTCGTGGCTCCGGTAATCGAAGAGATCGCAGAAGAGCCTGTAGTTGAGGCTCCTGTGGTCGAAGAGGCCGCAGAGGATGCTGCAAAGCCGAAGGAGACCGACGCACTCTCGCTCGAAGAACTCGAGAAAGATCTGTTCGGCGACGCCCTCCCTGAAGAGGCCGAGGCTGAAGAGACAAAGAAGATAGATAAGTTCTATACGCTCTACCGCAAGAATGAGGAGTTCCAGAGACTGCTCGATGAGGAGTATGAGAGACTCAAACACGGCGGCGGGCTTACAGAAGAAGAAAAGAAAGCAGTAGATAACGTTCCTAAGATGGCTGACGTAGAAGCGGCGATGGCAGCTGCTGTCAAAGCTCCTGAAGCAGCTCCTGCGGCAGAGCCTGAACCTGTTGCGGCAGAAGACAAGAAGGCTTATAGACAGATCGAGGATGAGACCATCTACATGCCTAAAGAACTGCTGGCAGAAGAAGCTCAGGCAGCTGTAGCCGCAGGTGCGGCCGGAGCTGCGGCAGCCGGCGGATTCGTTGCTGTAACGGCTGACCCGGCCAACAAGGCAGCTGCTCCTGCAGAGGTGCCTGCTGCAATGTCAGCTAAAGAAAAGAAGAAACTCGAGAAGGAAGCTAAGAAAGCAGAGAAGCTGGCAAAGAAGGCAAACGCCGAGGCTGCTTATGAAGAAGTAGAGTCCGGAAGCAAATTCCTGACAGTTCTCGCTGTTATCATAGCTATCATCCTTATCATCCTGCTCGCGGTCATCCTCATTCTTCAGATCGCACCGGACAGCGGCGCGGCAGCATGGATCGACGGAATCATCGAGAGCATCACGTCGGGTGTCGGTCTCGTGACACCGTCAGACGGACAATTCCTGCTTTAAAGAGGCAAGTAAACACATAACTACACTTGCAGTGGCAGCAGACGCTGTCGCTGCAATTATTTTCACCAATGCATAATCATAGGCGTCATGCCGGGAGGGATATAGCTTTGGCAGAATTTACCGAGGGCAGAAAGCCCAGAAAAAACAGAAGAGAAAAAAGAACCGGAGAATTCCAGGGCAAACGCAAAAGAAGGGGCCGCAAAGGTCTGTCTTTAGCCATCATGCTGATCGCTGTTGTGCTGGCGTTCCTCGTGATGTTTGTAGGCTTTATAACCGACTGGATGTGGTTCAAGGACCTCGGATATACGAGCGTCTTCTGGAAACGCCTTATCACACAGCTCGAGATAGGCATACCGGTATTCCTTGTCGTGACTCTTCTTGCCCGCTTCTATCTGCGGACACTCAAGAACGGATACTTCAGGAAGATCGAGTCGAGCGAGATACCTAATATGCGCTCGATCAATTCGAGCTCGTGGATACTTTCCATAATCTTCGGACTCGGCATCGGATTCTACGCGTCGGCAGGCACATGGCTGACATTCCTGAAGTCCAAGTATTCCACCGAATTCGGCCTTAAAGACCCGCTGTTCAATATAGATATAGGCTTCTATATCTTCAATCTGGACTGGCTCGATAAGGTCAACGAGATAGTTCTCGTTGCGGTGATCGGACTTGTCGTGGTAACCGTCGTTTACTACGCGTACCTGCTCTCTGTCAGAACACCTGACATCTTTGAGCATGACGATGACGACCTGCCGCCTGAGCCTGAATTCGTTGAGCCTGAGGAAGATCCTGAACCGAAGGTCATCTACCGCACACCTATCGACCACTCTGTCATCGGCCGTATGGCGAGAGCAGGCAAGAAGGCTGTCAACGCGGCATTTGACAACGACAGAAAGAAGAAAAAGGGACACAGGACTGACATCAACAACAGTAATGTAGAGAACCTGATGAGCATTGCGAGCGGCAAGCTCATCATCCTGGGTATAATCTTCTACCTGATGCTGGCGGTCAACTTCTTCCTCATGCAGTTCGATCTTCTGCATGAGCACAACGGAGCTGTTTACGGCGCCGGATTTGTTGACGTCAACATCACGCTCTGGGTATACCGCATCATAATCCTGCTGTGCCTGGTCGGTGCTGTGACACTGGCTATACACATCAAGAAGGGCGAGATCACAAAGCTGCTGAAGCTGCCTCTGATCATGGTCCTCGTGTTCGCGCTCGGTGCCGGAGCCGGAAGAGCCGTACAGTCACTCATCGTAAGCCCGGACGAGATCAACAAGGAATCCAAATACCTTGAGCACAACATCGAATACACACGTCACGCGTACGGTATCGATGACGTAAGAGTCGCCAACTTCGCGGCAGACGATTCGATCAGTGCGGACACCATCAATGAGAATGATGAGACTATCGGAAACATCCGTATCAACGACTACGGCCCGGTAGAGGATTTCTACAACCAGACACAGTCGATCCGTCAGTACTATAAGTTCAATGACGTGGATATCGACAGATACGCGATCAACGGGGGGATCACCCAGACTTACCTCTCCGCAAGAGAGATAGATGAGGAGAAGATCTCAAATACATGGATCAACAAGCACCTCAAGTACACTCACGGCTACGGCGTTGCGGTATCGCAGGTAGATACGGTAACTTCTTCGGGTCAGCCTGACGTCGTCGAGGGCAACATCCCGCCTGAGACCAACGTGGCAGAACTCAAGATCGACAGACCTGAGATCTACTTCGGCGAGCTGTCGAAGGACTACGTTATCGTAAATACCAAGGAAGCCGAGTTCGACTATCCTGACGGAAGCGAAAACAAGTACACGGAGTATGAGGGCGAGACCGGCATCAAGCTGAATCCGCTCAACAGACTGCTCTTCGCCATCAGGGAAGGCAACGTAAACATCCTCGTTTCTTCAAACATCACATCGAAGTCGAAGATCATGTTCGTCAGAGACGTTGTGAGCAGAGTCGAGAAGATCATGCCTTACCTCGCATATGAAGAGGATCCGTACATGACCATCGTTGACGGAAAGCTCTACTGGATACTCGATGCTTATACGACAAGCAGCAAGTACCCGTATTCAGAGCCGTATAACGGCGAAATTAATGCGACCAACTATACCAGAAACTCAATTAAGGTAGTTGTGGATGCATATGAGGGCACGGTCGACTTCTACGTGGTTGATGAGGAGGATCCGATCGCAAAAACTTATCAGAAGATTTATCCGAAGCTCTTCAAGTCCTCAAGCGATATCAGCGACGAGCTCCGCGCACATCTCAGATATCCGAACGCAATGTTCAAGATTCAGGCTGAGGTTTATACGAAGTATCACATGGATGAGGTAAAGGTCTTCTACCAGAAGGAGGACCTCTGGGATATAGCGCACCACATCTACGGAACAGAACAGGTGCAGATGGATCCGAGCTACTATGTATTCAATCTGCCTGATACGGAAGAGGGCGCTGAGTTCATCAACATGGTACCGTTCACGCCTAAGTCAAAGCAGAACATGACGGCTATAATGATGGGTCGTAACGACGGAGCGAACTACGGACAGCTTATCGTATACACGATGCCTAAGAACAAGAATATCTACGGACCGATGCAGATCGAGGCACAGATAGACCAGAATACTCAGATTTCACAGGACTTCTCGCT
>JAFUGO010000188.1 GCA_017469325.1 Mogibacterium sp.
CGCATCAGCGAGCGCCTGCTTCGCTGATGCCACGCAGTCCGCGACGTCAACAATAAACCCGACATCCGACACTTCTATTTCAGAAGCCAGATCCCGTCTCTCCTCTTCCGTATACTTTTCAAAATTCAGATGTGTATGCGCGTCAAAGAGCACTTCGTTTCCTCTTTCTGCAAATGTCACGTGCCTGAGGCCGTTTCAGGACTTCACACGTGACATTTTCTGTTTTCTTGATTACTCCGGATCGTATTTCTGATGCAAATGTCACGTGTCCGGACTGTTTTGGGGTCTATACACGTGACATTTTCAATTCTATTCATCCAGATGCAGCCTTCGGGCTGCTGTGATGTCACGTGTTTGAAGCTATCTCCGGCCAAAACACGTGACTTCCGCCTACTTCGCTGCTGCTGCAGCTCCGAGAGCGTAGAGCTCTTCGAGCTCTTTGTCGATGTCCAGTCTAGGGAAGAGCTGGTCGCCCTTATGAACTTCGCGTCCTTCCATCTTGTAGAACTCGTATGCGTTCTCCCAGACGACAGGCTCGTCAGCGATACCAAGCTGATCTCTCATGCGCTCCGATGTAGTGTGCATGAACGGTACGATCAGGATCGAGACGATCCTGAGGGATTCTGCGAGGTTTCTCATTACTGTATCGAGCTCGGCCTTCTTTGTCTCGTCCTTGGCGAGCACCCAAGGTGTCTTCTCATCGATGTACTTGTTTGCGCGTCTGATGAGGATCCAGATCTCTTCGAGTGCCATGTTGAATCTGAACTCGTCCATCTCTGCGGCTACCTTGTCCGCTACCGAAGTCGCCATCGAGATGAGGTCTTCGTCGATCTCATCCTTTGTTGTTGCTGCAGGCACAACGCCTCCGCAGTACTTGACGATCATGGAGACAGTCCTCGAAAGAAGGTTTCCGAGGTCGTTAGCGAGGTCGAAGTTCATTCTTCTGAGCATTACCTCGTTGGTGAACATGCCGTCCTGTCCGAATGTGTATTCTCTGAGCAGGAAGTACTTGAGCGCATCGATGCCGTAACGGTCGATCAGGACTACAGGGTCGATTACGTCCTGTCCCTTCGCTGCCTTGGACTTCGATACCTTCTCTCCGCCGAGGAGCAGCCATCCGTGCCCGCGTACCTGCTTAGGAAGCGGAAGGTCTGCGCTCATGAGCATTGCAGGCCAGATCAGCGAATGGAATCTTACGATCTCTTTACCAACCAGGTGGACATCTGCAGGCCAGTACTTGTTGTACTTTTCGCAGTCGTCAGGTCCTCCGAGAGCTGTCACGTAGTTGGAGAGCGCGTCTACCCATACGTACATTACATGCTTAGGGTCGTTCGGTACAGGGATGCCCCAGTCAAACGACGAGCGGGATACACAGAGGTCTTCCATGCCCTGCTCAACGAAAGCGATCATCTCGTTGCGTCTCGATTCAGGGACCAGGAAATCCGGATTCTCTCTGAACATCTCAAGCAGCTTGTCTGCGTACTTGCTCATTTTGAAAAAGTATGCCTCTTCCTGAGCCTTGACGACAGGGCGTCCGCAGTCCGGACACTTGCCGTCAACGAGCTGGCTCTCTGTCCAGAAGGACTCGCAAGGAGTGCAGTAAAGGCCTTCGTAGTTGCCCTTGTAGATATCTCCCTTGTCATACATTCTCTGCCAGATCTTCTGGACTCTTGTCATGTGTCTCTCTTCTGTCGTTCTGATGAAGTCATCGTAAGAGATCTCCATGGTAGCCCACAGATCCTTGATGCCGGCAACGATCTCATCGACGTATTCCTGAGGAGTAACGCCCTTCTCGCTTGCCTTTGTCTGGATCTTCTGTCCGTGCTCGTCGGTACCTGTCAGGAACATGACGTCATATCCCTGCAGTCTCTTGAAACGTGCCATAGCGTCTGCCATTACCGTACAGTAAGTATGTCCGATGTGCAGGTTTGAGCTCGGATAGTAGATCGGTGTAGAAATGTAATAAGTCCCTTTATTTTCCATTGTTTTCCTTTCCGCTCGAATGAGAGCTGTTAAAGTGATTTGTATTCTTTTTCGCTGACGCTCCAGTCGCCGCTGCCCTTCTCGCCTTCAGACACGAATGAATCCACGAGTCTGGATGTGGCTACAGCCAGAGCCGCGATCGAAGCGCTTATTATTACTGCTCCAAGCAGTGATATTTCTATTTTTTTATTAAATCCCATAATTATTCTCTCCTGTGAGTGTACAACATTGTAATAATACCACAATTACTGCACGCTGTCACTTCTCATAATGCCCGGGGATGCACCGGCCTTGCATGTCCCCGGGTCCCTATTCCGGAAGACGTACCAGTTCCGAATACAGCAGTCTTGTGGTGAAGCCGTTCTTTTCGTAAGACCTGACTGCTCCGGTGTTGTAATCCTCGACCTCGAGCCGCTGAAGATGTCCGGGATACTCCTCTTTGATGAGATCGAACAGCATGCCTGCGAGGCCCTGCCCCCTTGCCTCTTCTTTTAGGTATATTTCTTCGATCCACACCGCGGGCACACCGAACTCGGTACTGAAGCTGTGAGCCAGCATGGCGTAACCTTCGATGCTCCCACTGCCGGCCTCGCTGCCGTCTTCTTTTTCATCTGCATTTTTCACAAATATGTAGCCCGATGCGAACGGGCTGTCCGAGATGCACGCGTCTATATCTCTGTTGAATATCTCTTCCGATCCGTCCGACTGAACGGCATCCGAAGCGTAAAACACCCTCATCATTGCAAGGACCTCTTCGCGGTCCGCCTCTGTCATCGGTCTTAAAATATGATCTGCCATGTATATATCGTTTCCTCCTTAGGTAACATATCCGAATTATAGCACGGATGTGGTAATATAGATGCATGAAGAAACCGGATAAACGACAAGTAAAAAAGGCGGCATATACGGCCGCGCAGTGGACCTGGGGTCTGCCTCAGACTCTGGCGGGGGCCGCCCTCTTTCTGAAACACCGCAAAGACGATCACTTTGAGTACAGAGGAGCGAAGGCCACGGTATGGGATAAGGATGCCGGGATATCGCTCGGCAAATTCATCTTTGTGCCGCGCAGAAGATCCGCCCGCGCCGCTGCGGCAACGCCGGCCGTATCGCACTCGGCAAACAAGGTGGATCCTTTCCTGCTCGACCACGAGTACGGCCACACCCTGCAGTCCCTTATACTCGGGCCGTTCTACCTGCTCGCGATCGGTGCCCCGTCGATGCTGTGGAACCGCCTTCCGTACTTTCAGCGCAAAAGAAAACAGAGCGGAAAGTCATACTACTCCGCCCCGTTCGAAAAAACAGCGAATATACTTTCAGCTAAAGCAAGATCCCGGTCTGAGTGACCGGGATCCTTTTTTATAAAGCTTATGCCTTCTTTTGCTTGCGGCCGATCTCAAGGCCCATCTTGAATGCCTCAACGTTTGGCTCGATCAGTTTAGGCTTCTTCTCGAACTTGTGGTTGATGCCCTTCACGATTACTTCCTCAGGAACAGCATCTGTAGCACCGACGTAAACGCCGAGCATGATGACGTTCAGAGCTCTCGGGTTGTTGATGTCGATGGCCATCTGTGTTACAGGAGCCTCGATGATGTTGATGTCATCTCTCTCGATCGGGTCTGTAACGATGGTGCTGTTGACGAACAGATTGCCGCCCGGTTTGAGGTTGTCGATGAACTTGTGGAGCGACGGTCCGTTCATTACCACGAGGTCCTCGAGGCTGTAGCTTACCGGAGCACCGATCTGCTCATCGGAGATAACTACGTAACAGTTAGCTGTGCCGCCTCTCATGGCAGCGCCGTATGAAGGGAAGAATGTGACGTTCAGGTCTGTTGCCTGCGATGTTGCCTCAGCAAGGAGCTTACCCATTGTCATAACTCCCTGTCCGCCGAATCCGGCGATCATAAGATTTCTTTCCATGGTCTACCTCCTATTGCTTCTTCTCTCCGCCGTCTCTGAATACTCCGAGAGGATACTCTTCGAACATCTTCTCTCTGAGGAAGTCGAGAGACTTCAGCGGGTCAAGTCCCCAGTTTGTCGGGCAGGATGTAACGATCTCTACGATCGAGTAGCCCTTGCCCTCGAGCTGATACTTGAATGCCTTCTTGATGGCGTTGCGCGCCTTGATAACGTTCTGCGGTGTATCGCAGCTTACTCTCTCGATGTAGTAAGGAGCTGTAAGCTGGTTGATGATCTCGCTCATGTGCATCGGATAGCCGTGCTCTTCAGGATTACGGCCGCCCGGTGTTGTTGTGGACTTCATGCCTACGAGTGTTGTAGGAGCCATCTGTCCGCCTGTCATTCCGTAGATACCGTTGTTGACGAAGATGACTGTGAAGTTTTCGCCTCTGTTTGCTGCCGACAGTGTCTCTGCGAGTCCGATAGCAGCGAGGTCTCCGTCGCCCTGGTATGTGTAAACGAGGGAGTTAGGGGACGATCTCTTGATACCTGTAGCAACAGCGCCTGCTCTTCCGTGAGCTGCGATGGTCTCGTCGCATGTCACGTAGAACTGACCGAGTCCGCAGCATCCTACGCCCTCTACTCTGACGAGGTTGTCGAGCTGTCGAGCTCTTC
>JAFUGO010000189.1 GCA_017469325.1 Mogibacterium sp.
GGAAGATTATTTCCGTTCCGTGCTGCCTGTTATACTCTCTGATGGTGCGTCCGACCGGTATGACCGGCTCTATCGTGCCTGCCTCATTGTTGACGGCCATGATTGAGACGATAAGTGTATTATCGGTAAGAGCGGCTTTTACAGCCTGCTCTTCCACATATCCGTCAACATCAACGTCCAGATATACTACTTCAAAGCCGTCTTCTTTGAGCCTTTTGCAGGTCTCAAGCACTGCAGGATGCTCTACCTTTGTGGTGATGATCCTGTTGCCGCGGCGGCGCAGTTTGCGCGCAGACGAAAGCAGTGCCATGTTGTCGCTTTCGGTGCCGCCCGACGTGAAGATGACATTCCCGGCGGGCGGCAGCAGATCTTCGATCTGCCTGCGCGCGTCGTAAAGCAGGTTCCCTGCCTCAAATCCCAGCGCGTGCAAAGACGAAGGATTGCCGAAGTTATCCTTTGCGACCTTATACATGAGCTCTGTCACTTCATCGTATTGTCTTGTTGTAGCACTGTTATCCAGATATATCATAGTTTCACCTGTCAGCACAGAAGCCGTATGTCTCTCCGCTGTCTCAGCGGGTCCTCATTATTCAGGCTCCTCTCTCGAGGAGCCTGTAATTGCGTTTTTATTGTTGGAGTAACGCATCCGAAATTACTTCGCGTAATCTGTAGCCCTTGTCTCTCTGACTACATTTACCTTGATCTGTCCAGGATACTCGAGCTCCTGCTCGATCTTCTTGGCGATCTCTCTTGCCAGCATAGGGACTTCGTCGTCCTTCACCTGGTTAGGCTTGACGGCTACGCGGATCTCGCGGCCTGCCTGGATGGCGTAGGATTTCTCGACTCCCTTTGTGGTATTGGCGATGTTTTCGAGATTCTCAAGTCTCTTGATGTAGGACTCAAGGGTCTCTCTTCTTGCTCCCGGTCTTGCGGCGGACAGGGCGTCAGCGGCAGCGACCAGCATCGCCTCGAGTGTTGTAGGCTCCACGTCGCCGTGATGTGCCTCAACAGCGTTGATGACCTTCCAGGACTCTTTGTACTTCTTGCAGATGTTTACGCCGATCTCAACGTGGGTTCCCTCGACTTCGTGGTCGATGGCCTTGCCGATATCGTGCAGAAGTCCTCCGCGCCTTGCGAGCTTAGGATCGAGTCCGAGCTCTTCAGCCATCATACCGGCGAGTGTTGCGACCTCTATTGAGTGCTGCAGCACGTTCTGGCCGTATGAAGTCCTGTATTTGAGTCTTCCGATGAGCCTTACCATCTCAGGATTGAGGTTGTGCACGCCTGTCTCGAAGCATGCTCTCTCGCCCTCTTCCTTGATGATCGTGTTGACTTCTTTTGTCGCCTTCTGGACCATCTCTTCGATCCTTGCCGGATGGATACGTCCGTCGACGATGAGTTTTTCGAGAGCGATCCTTGCGATCTCTCTTCTTACCGGATCGAATCCCGAAAGGATGACTGCCTCAGGAGTATCGTCGATTATGAGGTCAACTCCGGTGAGCGTCTCGATGGCTCTGATGTTGCGGCCTTCTCTTCCGATGATGCGGCCCTTCATGTCGTCATTCGGAAGGCTGACAACCGATACCGTGGTCTCAGTGACCTGATCCGATGCGTATCTCTGGATCGCTGTGGTGATGATCTCCCTTGCCTTCTTATCGGCCTCTTCTTTGGCCTCAGTCTCGACATTGACGATCATCTCGGATGCTTCCTTGCGGATGTCCGTCTCGAGCTCCTGAAGCAGGATGTGTTTTGCTTCTTCCTTTGTGTAACCCGAGATGCGTTCGAGCTCTTCCACCTGTTTCTGGATGTAAGCGTCGATCTCTCTGTGCTTTTCATCCATGTAATGCTCGCGCTTTGTAAGATTGTTTTCTCTCTACTCGATGCTGTCCAGCTTGCGGTCGATGTTCTCTTCTTTCTGCTGGATCCTTCTCTCTGCCTTGGAGACTTCAGATCTTCTCGACTTGAGTTCTCCCTCGTACTCTTCTCTCAGCTTATGTATTTCCTCTTTTGCCTCAAGCACCTTCTCTTTCTTGAGGTTCTCGACAGTATTCTGCGCGTCCAGGATCATGTTCCTGGCCTGCTGCTCTGCGCTGCCAATGGCTTTCTCGCCAAAGTTTTTGCGCATCACATAACCTATTGCTATACCGACGATAAGGACTACAATGCTGATCACAACAGTTAAAACCGGTGACATAAGCACCTCCTTATCAATTATTAAATTTGTAATATATACATTATCTGCGCCATATGCGGCACAGCAGGTATTTTCCGGTCTTTATATTGAGTCGTAAGCCGTTACCTGCCACAACATATGCGGTTAGATGACATAAATTTACCTAAATATTATACATAACCAAACAATATCGGTCAACAATAAAAGAGGCGGGGCTCCCCGCCTCACAAATAATGCTTTTTTGAATCAGGCTTTGAGCCGGCACAGCTGCGGTCTTCTGACACCTGAACCATGCTTCATCAGGCCCTGCACCTACTTCATGAATTCGATCACGACATCGGCATCCGACGGTGTGTCGATATACTGGATGCCGCGCTTCTCACGGGTCTCCCTTCCTTTGCCCGGTAGGAAGAGTATGGTCTCATCATCCATGAGAGTGATAGCCTTTTTGATGGCCTCGACCCTGTCCGTGATGATCTCGCATTTGCCGCCTGCCGCTTCAACGAAGCCCGCGATCTCCTTGCAGATCTTGTTCACATCCTCTTCTCCGTAATCCTCTTCTGTGATTATGGAGTATGTACAGTTCTGACCGGCGATCGTGCCGAGCTCCTCGCGTCTTGCAAATGCCTTGCCGCCCGGGCATCCGAAGACTATCATCATCTTCTTTCCCGGGAACTCATCCTGTATGGTCTCAAAGAACTTCTCGTAGCTGAGCTTGTTGTGAGCGTAGTCCACTATGGCTATGCGCTTTCCGTCTTCGCTGTAGAACACCTCCATGCGTCCCGGCGAATTTGCTTTAGCAAGACCGCTCTTAATGTATTCGAGCGGAACTCCAATGAGCGCGGACATTGATATAGCAGCAAGAGCATTCTCTACGTTGATCGTTCCGAATGTGCCGAGCGTGAACTCATTGTCGAAGTCAGGATAGCCTTCGATCGACTTTCCTCTCACCCTGAAGCTCACCTTGCCCTCTTTTGATTCGACCGCATATCCGTAAATATTAGCATTCTCATCCTTCTGGCTGAAGCTGATCACATACGGGCAATCCTTTGATGCCTCTCTGATGCGCTCCTGCTCATCGCAGTCGAGGTTTATGGCCGCCCTGCGGCAGTGGCCGAACAGTCTCAGTTTTGCCTCGAGATAATCGTTGAAGTCAGGATGCTCTATGGCGCTGATATGGTCGCTTCCGATGTTAAGAAAAGCACCTGCGGCGAACTCTATGCCAGTCACTCTGTCATATTTGAGGGCCTGGCTCGATACCTCCATTGACATGTGGCTGATCCCGCTGTTTACTGCGTTGCTCATATGCTGGTAGAGTTCCATGATCTCAGGGGTCGTAAGGTGCGATTCCTCCTCGATCACTCCATCGTAATTGTCTATGCCGGAGCAGATGGCGCTTCTCTTACCGCCTGTCGCCGCCATATAATCGTCGATTATGTAGCGCATAAAATATGTCGTGGTGGATTTGCCCTTTGTGCCCGTGACGCCGACCATGCAGAGCTCATCCGACAGCTTGCCGTAGAAGGTCTCCGCGATGACAGGCATGGCTTTTCTGATGTCTCTGACCCATATATCGAGGCAGGAGTCCTTCGCTTTAGCTGCCATGTGCTTTCCGGCAGCAGTCGCTTCCTCATCGCTGACTATGCTGCAGCTTCCCTCCGCCGGTGCGTCAGGATCCTCTCTCACATAGCAGACGGCGCCCTTGCCGACGGCATCATCGAGATACTGCTCTCTGAAGTGAGCTCCCTTGACGACAAACAGAGTGCCCTCTGAAGCTTCCTTCGAATTGTATGTGACGCCGCTGACTTCCGTTCCGGCTATCCCTGCCATGTCAGGGCTCGTGTATAAGGCCATGATCGCCTTGCATACCGGCTCACCGCCCACTTTAGTGACCTGGTTTTCCATTCCCAGAGCGTCGATAAAATCCTGTATAGTTACTTTTCTTTTCATGATCATTAATCTCCGAAGTATCCTTCTGACTTCATGCTTGTAAAACAGCCGTTTCCGACTATGACGTGATCGACCAGCCTTATCCCCAGCACGGAGGCCGATTCCAGAAGCCTCTTTGTGACCTCAACATCCTGCGGACTCGGCGTTGGATCGCCGCTCGGATGATTATGAGCTACGACCACGGCTGCCGCGCCGCGTCTCACAGCGGGACCGAACACCTCCCTCGGATGCACCGGCGCGCTGTCGATGTTGCCTATGGAGATGACCGCCTTTGACTCGACCTGCATCTTTGTGTTGAGATATAGCGCCATGAAGAGCTCTCTCTTCTCGCCAGTCATCTCCTCTGCCATAAGATCTGCGACCTGTCTGCTGTCGCGTATCTTCACCTTGACGCTGCCTTCTCTCGCGGCAGTGAGCCGTTTTGACAGCTCCATTGCGGCAACGATGGAACAGGCCTTCGCCTCTCCTATCCCGTCTATCTCGGTGAGTTCTCTAACCTCAGCAAGCCCGAGTCCTCCGGTGTTTTCGCTGGTATAGGCTATAACTTCGTCGGCGAGCCTTACCGCCGATTTGTCTTCTGTCCCCGTCCTTATGATAAGCGCCAGAAGCTCTGAATTGCTGAGTCCCGAAGCCCCCGTGTAAAGCATCTTCTCCTGCGGTCTTTCGGACTCAGGCATCCTTTTGATCTGCATATAAACTCC
>JAFUGO010000190.1 GCA_017469325.1 Mogibacterium sp.
AATTATCAGACCCGCTGCGATATGCCTCTTTGCCCTCAGATAAGCGGTGAAGCGTCCGACCGTATCCGTGCTGAAGACCGAGCTGCCGTATCTGAAATAAAGAAAAGCCGGTATGCCCACGATGATCCCCGCGAGCAATATCAGCTTTAGTACAGCTATGATCTTTTTATTCTTACCGGTAGCCGCTTCGCCTGTCATAAAGTGATGAGTCCCTTTTTATAGAGAGTATCCAGACTTTTGATTATGCCGAATCTTGAGTGCTCGTATGTGAGGCCGCCCTGGAAATAAGCGATATAAGGCTCTCTGAGAGGCGCATCGGCGCTGAGCTCTATGGAAGAGCCCTGTACAAAAGCGCCGGCCGCCATAACGACCTGATCCTCGTAACCCGGCATATCCCATGGTACCGGTGATACATAGGAATCTATCGGCGATGCCGACTGGACTGCCTGGCAGAATGCCACTGTGCGGTCGGCGTTGCAGAATTTGATCGCCTGGATTATGTCGCTCCTTTTGTGATCTGCCGGAGGCATGACCTCAAAGCCGAGCTTTTCATATATAGTGCCGGCCAGAATAGCGCCCTTAAGAGCTGCATTAACTACTTTAGGAGCAAGGAAAAGTCCCTGAAGAACGTTGCGGTTCTGACCGAACGTGAGTCCGCATTCAGCTCCTATGCCCGGGCATGTAAGCCTGTAGGAGATCTGTTCTATAAGATCTGCTCTGCCGACTATATAGCCGCCTGAAAGCGCAAGTCCGCCGCCCGGATTCTTAATAAGTGAGCCTGCCATGACATCGACACCAAACTCAGTAGGTTCAACGGTGTCAACGAATTCACCGTAACAGTTGTCGAGCATGACGATGATGCCCGGATCTATGCTGTGCACAAGATCCGTGACCGCCTTTAAGCTGCCGATGGAGATCGCAGGTCTCCAGTCATATCCAGTGGAGCGCTGAAGAGCTACTACCTTGGTTTTAGGCGATACAGCCGCCCTTATGGCGTCGAGATCGACATCCATATCGTCTCCGAGGGCGACTTCTTTATAAACTATACCATAATCTTTTATCGTTCCCCTAAACGCACCGGGGTCCTTTAAGGCACTTTCTCCCCTATTGTTTGCGGGACTTCCCTCTTTGCGGCCTATAACGGTCTGAAGAGTGTCATATGGAGTGCCCGTTACCTCTATAAGTTCGTCGCCCGGACGCAGCATTCCCAGAAGAGTTGCCGCTATGGCGTGTGTTCCGTTGACTATATTAGGCCTTACAAGCGCAGCTTCAGTACCGAATACCGAAGCGTATACCCTTTCGACTGCCTCGCGGCCGGCGTCATCGTAGCCGTAGCCGGTGCTCCAGTCAAAATGAGTGGCATTTATATGATTATCCTGAAAAGCCTTCAGGACTTTCATCTGGCATATGGCCGTAATATCGTCTATCTTTCTGAACCTGTCCGCCAGGCTTTCTTCAGCCTTTCCTGCGGCTTCGAGTACTTCTTTGCTTATATTGAATTCGCTTATGAGATATTTGTTATATTCAGTCATTGTCTGTTCTTTCGAGTTCCCATTCCATATCGCTCACAAGATCGCGTTTGACGTTCATCTTGTGCTGCGCGTATAACTGCGTGGTCGTCACCTGCTCGTGATCGAGAAGAGCAGCCACGTCATATATCGAGTTGCCGCGTCCTATCAGGGATGTAGCCGCTGTGGCTCTAAGCTTATGAGGGCTGTATCCGGCGCGTCTGCTTGTGTTGAGCGCAATGGATGTATATTTCTTTACGAGCTCCCTGATGGCTCTTTCCGTTATCCTCTTGCCCTGAAGCGACAGGAAAAGAGCGTCCTCAGAGGCCGAATTTTCGGGTATGACGGTCTTTCTCTCGCTTTCTATGTAATCTTTCAGGACCATTTCAACGGAGCGGTTCAGAGGCATTATCGACTCCTTGCCTCTCTTGCGGTAGATCTTGAATTCTCCTCTCGAGAAGTTGAAGGATGAAAGATTGAGCTGCTGGAGCTCGCTCAGTCTGAGTCCGTAAGTGACGAACATCACCAGTATGGCTTTGTCGCGGAGCTTGGTCCTCTCCCAGTAAGTGCGCTCGTGGTTCGTAAGACCGGTACCGTTGGTGACGGCATCCAGCATTATCATGACCTCGTCGTCCTGAAGAGCTTTTATCTCGCGTTCACCCGGCTTTGCCACGCGTATCGGATCGAAGCCGTCGGTTATATTCGAATCGATCAGACCTTCGCGGTAGAGCTGCTTGAAGAGCACGGACACGGATGATTTCTTTCTGGCGAGCGATTTATTGCTGTTTTCAAAGACCGTTACGGTGCCTTCCTTTTCATCTTCTACCATGTACTTGCGGCAGTAGTCGATGAAGAGGTTTATATCGGCTGCGACGATCTTGTTCATCTCCTCGGACTTTATATCCTTAGGTTCAGCAGCCTTCGTGAGATCGGTCTCGTTTATGAGGTAGTTCATGAAAAAGCGGATATCGTGAAGATACGCCAGCCTCGTCATAGGCAGTACATTGCCCTTGAGATAAGCAAAATACGGCCGCAAAAAACTCGGGAGGTCCTTCTGGATGCGCTCGCATTCCATATAGATATCGTTCTCTTTTTTAACGATATTGTCGGGCCTGTCGCTCTTGTTGTGTGATCTGAATTCTTTGCTGTCGTATGTCTTTCTTGCCATTGTGAAGAAGTCCCGTATATCAGGACTCGAGTATCTTGTCTACGACCTCTCCTACTGTCTCGCCTTTCTGTATGTCGATCCATTTGACGAAGTCGTAACGCTTGAGCCAGGTGTACTGCCTCTTGGCGTAGTGCCTGGTGTTTTTCATTATCAGTTCTTTTGCATCGAACAGGTCGTATTCGCCGTTCAGGAATCCTATGATCTCCTTGTAACCGATCGCCTTCATGGAAGGAAGCGACTGGGAGTAACCGTGCTCAAGAAGCCCCGTGACCTCATCAACAAGGCCCTCGGATATGAGGCGGGATACACGGCGGTTGATCCTGTCGTAGAGCCACTGACGCTCCATCGTGACCGCGTAGAACTTAAAATCGTAGTCCGGATTCAGCGGACAGTCGGCAAGGCTCTTTATGCCCTTTCCGTATTCGTAAGCTTCTATAGCGCGGATCATCTTGCGGATGTTATTCGGATGTATGCGGGAAGCGGCATCGGGATCGAGACCTTCAAGGTACTCGTGCATGTATTCGCCGCCTCGCTCTCTGGCGAGCTGCTCAAGCTCTTCTCTTCTGCCTTCGTCATCCGGAGCGGAACCGAAGTCCATATCATAGAGAATGGAATTGAGATACAGGCCCGTACCGCCGCAGACTATAGGAGTCTTTCCGCGCGAAAGGATCTCGTCGATGGCCTCGAGAGCTATCTTTCTGTACTGGGCAACTGTCATGTTGACAGAAGGATCCTCGATAGAATACAGGTGGTGCGGGATCTCTTCCATGGCCTGCTTTGACGGCTTGGCGCTTCCTATATCCATATATTTATAGAGCTGGATCGAATCGCAGTTTACTATCTCACCGTCTATCCTCTTGGCGAGATAGTACGCGATCAGGCTCTTGCCGGACGCGGTCGGTCCCGAAATTATATAAACTGTTCTGTTCTTCATTATTATTCAAACCTCAGCATCACTTGCGGCGGAACGACCTTTCGATATCGTAGCTGGATATCTTTATAAATGTAGGACGTCCGTGCGGGCACGAGAAAGGATTGTCGCATGCCGCAAGTTTCTTCATTAAGTCATTGATCTCAAATTCTGAAAGGACATCGTTGGCTTTTACCGCGGATTTGCATGATCTGAGTATAAGCTTGTCGATGACCGTTTTGTTGGAGGCTCCTGCCTCCCTCGCGCCTTCGGCAAAGGCAGCGGCGAATCTCTCCGCCTCGCCGGCGCTCATATACGGAGGAATACCTCTTACTATATACGAGCATTCACCGAAGTCTTCGATGTCATAACCCATACGCCTAAGGTCGCTGAGCCACTCATCATCCATAGAGTATACATCAGGGCTCACGTTTATTGTGAAGGCTGTGAGTACGGGCTGTGGGGAATGTGCGGAACTGTTGTATCCGCGCATGAATTTTTCATAAAAGACACGCTCGTGTGCGGCGTGCTGGTCAAATACGTAAAGCTCGTTCCTGCCCTGCATTATTATGTAGGTATTGAAAACATAGCCTTTGAAAGTGAGCTCGTCAAAATCAAAAGGCGCAGGCTGCTTTACGGGTTCAGGCCTGTATACGGGAGCCGGCGCTTCGGAAGCTGTTCCGGAAGAAAACGGGATATACGTATCGTCATCATCTTCTTCAACAAACAGAGGAGCCGGTTCGGGATCGCGCTTCAGCGAACCCAGGAAATCCCTTATAGAGGTCTGCTCTGATATTTCTTCTTTCTCACTATCTTTTATACTGACCGGGGCAGGATTTTCAATATTCTTTACAAAACCTTCAGGAATCCCCGCGTCGGTCATGACAGCATCGCTCACTGCAGCGGAAATGCTGTTTCTGATCTCGTCCTGCCTCAGAAAGCGTATCTCGCGCTTGCCCGGGTGGATGTTCACGTCTATATCCGAAGGCTGGGCCTCTATGAAGAGGACCGCTGCCGGGAAACCGCTGAATATGCGTCCGTGATAGCCTTCTTCAAGTCCTTTTTCTATAAGCGGACTGGATACCAGCCTTCCGTTCACGAAGAACAGCTGCCCCTTCCGGGTGGACATAGTGCTGCCCGGATCCGAGATGAATCCGGTGACAGAGTCGGCATCTACCGGTATAAGGCCGCGCTTTGCGATCTCAGGATAGAGCATCCCGATTACAGCGGAGGTATCTCCGTCCCCTTTTGTGGAGAAGAGAGTCTGTCCGTTGTTTATCATCATAAAGCGGATGTCAGAGCGGCATACGGCGTATTGCTGGATCAGCTCTATGATCGAAGAAGCTTCGCGTGCATCGCTCTTCATGAACTTGCGTCTTGCAGGCGTGTTGTAGAAAAGATCTTCCGCGATCACGGTCGTTCCGATGTTTGCGCCAGTCCGTTCCTTGGATACGACATGCCCGCCGTGAAGAACGATCTTGCAGCCCGATGCCGAATCAGCTGTCCTTGTGACCATGGTGAGCCTCGAGACGGCCGAAATGCTCGCGAGAGCTTCGCCTCTGAATCCGAGAGATACTATATTGTCGAGATCGGCGATACCGCTTATCTTGCTGGTCGCATGTCTGAGAAAAGCTGTTTCTGCCTCATCAAAAGAGATGCCGCAGCCGTCATCTGTTACGCGGATGTACGACTTACCGCCGTGTCTTATCTCGACTATGACGGAATGAGCTCCGGCATCTATTGAGTTTTCTATAAGTTCCTTTACCGCCGATACCGGTCTTTCGATGACCTCGCCCGCGGCGATTTTATCAGCGACAAATGGTTCAAGTACTTTTATCATTTTATCGATTCTATTATCTCCTGAAGCTTCACGAGCGCTGCGACAGGAGTAAGCGTGTTTACGTCTATTGCGCCCAGCGACCTGGCCAGTTCTCTGTACTTTTCTGCGTCGGTCCGCAGTCCTTCTTCAGCGAGCTCATCGTTCATGAACGATATCTGTTCGGATGCGGACGTAT
>JAFUGO010000191.1 GCA_017469325.1 Mogibacterium sp.
ACGCGGGCCATGAGGTCGCGGTTGTGGATAATTACGCGAACAGTTCCCCGGAGGCAATCGCCAGAGTTGAGAAGATAACAGGCAAGAGTGTGTCTCTTTACAAGGCGGATGTCGCAGATAAGGAAGCGATGATGGAGATCCTCAGCGCGGAGATGCCGGACTGCATAATCCACTTCGCGGGGCTCAAGGCCGTCGGCGAGTCGGTCGCGATGCCGGTAGAGTACTACAGGAACAATATAGATACGACGCTCACTCTGCTTGAGTGCATGAGAGAGCTGGGGCTTACAAGCATTGTGTTCTCGAGCTCGGCGACTGTTTACGGAGAGGACAACGTTCCGCCGTTCACGGAGGATGCGCCTAAGGGCATGTGCACAAATCCGTACGGATGGACCAAGTGGATGCAGGAGCAGATGCTGACTGATGCCGCGAAGGCGAGCAAGGCGGAGTGCGAGAAGATCAAGGCTGAGGGAAGGACCGCAGGAGATAATGAGTGGAAGAAGCCACTGTCGGTGATACTGCTCAGATATTTCAATCCGGTCGGCGCTCATGAGAGCGGAATGATCGGAGAGGATCCGCAGGGCATCCCTAACAACCTGATGCCTTACATTTCGCAGGTAGCCGTTGGCAGACGCGATCATCTGACAGTATTCGGAAACGATTACGATACGCCGGACGGTACATGCCGCAGGGATTACATCCACGTTATGGATCTGGCGGAAGGCCATGTGAAGGCGGCAGAGTATGTTCTGAAGGAAAGGTCAGAAGCGGAGGCGGCCGGAGAGCAGGCAGGCGGCACGGAAGTGTTCAATCTGGGAACGGGCTCGCCGTACAGCGTGCTCGAGATGGTCGAGGCGTTCGGACGTGCGTGCGGGCACGCTGTAGCCTATGAAATAGGCGCCAGACGCGCCGGCGACGTGCAGGACAGCTGGGCCGATGCGGATAAGGCACGCGCCGTGCTCGGCTGGGAGGCGAGCCGCGGCATAGACGAGATCTGCCGCGACGCCTGGAACTGGCAGAGCAACAATCCGCAGGGGTACCAAGAATAGTATTTCTTTGCAGCAGCATATAGTAAGAATGGCATTACAGATCCCTGCGCGGTAAAAGCGCAGGGGTCATTTTATTAACTTCAAAGGGTAGGGGCTGCAAGGTTCCGGATGGGGAAAGGAAAAGCGGTCATATTTTTAACTAACAGCGGAAAAAGGCCCCTAATTCTTTACTTCTTAACGAGAATCAATCATAATTAACTGAAGATCAAGGAGGAAATCAACTATGCATAAAATTGGTGTACTTGGAGCAGGAACCTGGGGAATGGCTCTTGCCAGAATGCTTTGTGTAAACGGCGACGACGTGACAGTATGGTCCGCCCTCGAAGATGAGGTCAAGGAGTATTCCGAGACACGCAGACACAGGAATCTGCCGAAGATGATCATCCCGGATGAGCTGAAGTTTACAGCAGACATCGAAGAGGTCTGCAAGGATAAGGACCTGCTGGTATTCGCGGTACCGTCGGTATTCGTAAGACAGACGGCAAGACAGGCGAATCCGTATATCCATGACGGACAGATCATCGTAGACGTTGCAAAGGGAATCGAGCCTAAGACATATAAGACAATGACAGAGGTCATCAGAGATGAGCTCACAAGTGATGTTTCGCTGGTAGCTCTTTCCGGACCTACTCATGCAGAGGAAGTATCGATAGATCTCCCGACAACAATAGTCGCTGCCTGCGAGGACATCAAGACTGCAGAGAAGGTGCAGGATATCTTCATGAATCCTGTCATGAGAGTATATACAAACACAGACGTAAAGGGAGTTGAGATATGCGCGGCTCTCAAGAACATCATCGCGCTGGCATCGGGGATCTCCGCCGGACTAGGATACGGAGATAACGCCAAGGCTGCGATCATCACAAGAGGCCTTGCGGAGATGAGAAGACTGGGCGCGAAGCTCGGATGCCTCGATGACACATTCGCGGGACTTGCCGGAATGGGAGACCTTATCGTAACCGCTACAAGCGTGCACAGCAGAAACAACCGCTGCGGAAACCTCATCGGTCAGGGAGTCAGCCCTGAAGAGGCGGTCAAGCAGGTAGGCATGGTAGTTGAAGGAATCAACGCGATCCCGGCAGCTATGTCCATGGCAAAGGAGTACGATGTAGAGATGCCGATCGTCACAGCAGTTGACGCGGTCATCAATCACGGAGCTGACCCTGCAGAGACAGTTGCGAAGCTGATGGGAAGAGAGAGAAAGAGCGAGCTCTACTCAAGATAAGGCAGAACCGGTCAATGGTTTTAAATTGAAGGATGCAGAATAATAAGAAATGAAGAGGAGCTCATCGCCATGAAAGGCGGTGAGCTCTTTGGGTCTATAACTATTGAATTGTATAGGGATCAGAGTCTTTCGGAGTCGAGGATTATGGTGAAAGGTCCGTCGTTGATAAGTTCGACAGCCATCTCGGCACCGAAGGATCCTTTCTCGACAACAGGGACGCGCTCGCGGCAGCGCTCGATTATGTATTCGTAGAGCGCTTCGGCGTGCTCCGGGGAGCCCGCTTCGATGAACGACGGCCTGTTGCCCTTCTTGCAATTCGCATACAGCGTAAACTGCGACACCAGAAGCAGGCCGCCGTTCACGTCCGCGAGCGCCAGATTCGTCTTGCCCTCGTCATCCGCGTTTATGCGAAGCTTTATCATCTTGTCTATCATCTTGTCCGCAACAGCCTCGTCGTCAGCATCGCAGACACCTATCAGCACCATATATCCGCGGTCGATTTTGCCGATGACTTCATCATCGACCGAAACAGACGCGCGCTTAACTCTCTGTATTACAAAACGCATCCAAAACCTCTCTGATAACTATTTTCCGATCGCACTCCTCACGGTCGCCTCGATCTGCTTTGCGGCCTCCTTCTGGCCTTCTTTATCCATCTGCTCGATGTGCACCAGCGGATGAGCCGTCACCTTTATATGAGCAGGCTGCCATGTCCCCTTCTCCTCAAAGAACTTGTAGCTGCCGTCAACGGTCACAGGCAGGATAGGCACTTTGGCCTTCTCAGCAAACTTGAAAGCTCCGGTTTTGAAGTCACCCATCTCAGGCCCCTTGGAGCGCGTGCCCTCAGGGAAGATCAGCAGGTTGAATCCCATGCCCAGCAGCTTCTTTGCCTCGGACAGAGCGCGTACAGCCTCTTTAGGATTGTCCCTTACCAGGAATATCGATCTGGTGTACTCGATCACATCGCGCAGCACACCGTACTTGCGCCATTCCTCTTTGGAAACATAGCCCATCTGGCCGTGATCCTTCATCAGCCACAGAGTAGCCGGGATGTCGGCAAAGCTCTGGTGGTTGCAGTAGATCATGAAAGGTCCGTCCGACGGAGCAGGGATGTTCTCCTCTCCGCGCACATCGAACGTGAGTCCGAGCACCGGAGCCATAGTCTCGACCCAGCGCTTCTGGCCTTTGCGGATCATCTCCTTCTCGCCCTCGATGTCACCGGCAGCCCTGAGCTGCTCCAGGTCGTTCTTCAGAGAATTATATCTTTTAGTTTCTATATAGCCCTTTATCAACCTCGGGCCCGTCTTAAAAACATTGATCATATCTGTATCGCCTCTTAATACATCAATTTATAGTATGCTTGCTGCAAGAATTGTAGCATATTTTGTTGTAACACAAAATATAAAGAACCAACTCACTCGAAAACAAACTGCGATGAGCAGATATGTGCCCGCAAACTTGATGCAATATAAAACTTCCGCATCTGCTATAATACTAATGACATAAAATGTGGATAATTAGGTAGATATACTAGGAGGAATAACCATGGCTAATAAATATGCAGGAACACAGACCGAGAAGAACCTGGAAGCCGCATTTGCAGGCGAGTCCCAGGCACGCAACAAATATACATACTTCGCGTCCAAGGCAAAGAAGGAAGGCTTTGAGCAGATCTCAGCGCTCTTCCTCAAGACAGCAGACAATGAGAAAGAGCACGCAAAGATGTGGTTCAAGGAGCTCGAAGGCATCGGCAGCACAGCAGAGAACCTCGCTGCTGCAGCCGACGGAGAGAATTACGAGTGGACCGATATGTACGAAGGATTCGCGAAGACAGCTGATGAAGAGGGCTTCCCTGAGCTGGCGGCAAAATTCCGCATGGTCGCAGCGATCGAGAAGCATCATGAAGAGCGCTACCGCGCACTGCTCCATAACGTAGAGGCACAGGAAGTCTTCGCCAAGAGCGAGGTCAAGGTATGGGAATGCCGCAACTGCGGACATATCATCGTAGGCACTAAGGCTCCTGAGATCTGCCCGGTTTGCGCACATCCGCAGGCATACTTCGAAGTCCACGCAGAGAACTACTAAAAACCGGACGGCCGCCGGATCCGTTATTGCTCTACTTATATAAACGATAAAACCGCAGTATTAAATGAATAAAAGTGTAAAAAGAATTACCGCCAGGCGTTTGACAGCTATATTGCTCGCGGCCATCCTGATACTCAGCAGCGCGGCCTCGGTCTTTGCTGCGCCAATAAAGAGCAAGGATCCCATGACCCTGCTCAAAAAGAACGGAAAGACATTCGACTTCCGCGTCGAGCCAAAGCAGAAGCTCTACGGATATGACACCTTGCAGGGAGCCTGCGCAAATAACGGCAAAGCGTACCTCACACTCTTCGACCGCAATAAAAACAAGTGCAGGATAGTCAGAGTCGACCTGGCCACACTGAATGTCGAGAAGGTCTCGGCTCCGCTCAGCGTCTACCACGCGAACAACCTCACATACAATACGCGCAAAAACATCATCGTCGCGACATGTTGCCAGGTGAAGGGCAAGCGAGTCGTCTACATCAACCCGAATACGCTCAAGGTCACGGGCAAGAAAGACATAAAGATCACGCGCAAAATAAAAGGCATCCCTAAAAAGACGGTCCGCAAATACAAGGGCTTCACAGCAGTCACATACAACGAGAAGCACAACTGCTACATCGGGCGCCTCAGAAACGACAACAATGTCATCATCTTTGACGCCAACATGAACCCTAAGAAGTACGTGAAGCTCAGCGGCAAAAAGACATTCCTGCTCAACCAGAGAATGGACAGCGATGGCGACTACATCTACGACGTCAGGAGCTTCAAGGGAAAGCATAAATACAGCATGGTCACGATACACAACATGTCCGGCAAATATGTGGGAAGCATGCGATTCAACTACATCAAGTCGCCCGGCTACGAGCTGCAGTGCCTGTTCCACGATGGCGAACAGTACTACGCGGGCATATACTACACAACAAGCCAGAAACACGATGATAAAAAGCATCACGTCAAACGCTATAACTACCTTTACAAACTGAACAGAAAATAACAGGAGGTCCTTATGAAAGGCATAGTACTTGCGGGTGGAGCGGGCACAAGACTGTATCCGCTCACCATAGTTACATCAAAGCAGCTGCTGCCGGTCTACGACAAGCCGATGATATTCTATCCGCTGTCGACGCTTATGCTGGCAAAGATACGTGAGATACTCATAATAAGCACGCCTGAGGACACTCCGAGGATAGAGCAGCTTCTGGGAGACGGTTCAAGGTACGGACTCGAGCTTTCGTATGCCGTGCAGGAGAAGCCTGAGGGGCTCGCCCAGGCATTCACCATAGGCCGTGAATTCATAGGAGATGAGCCATGCGCGATGGTGCTTGGCGACAACATCTTTTACGGAAACGGTCTCAATCACAAGCTGAGCGACGCACGCAAGGACGCCGAGGCAGGCAAGGCGACCATCTTCGGCTACTATGTTGAAGATCCTGAACGATTCGGAATTATGGAATTCGATAAGCAGGACAGCGGCAGATCAGTCAAAGTGCTGTCAGTCGAAGAGAAGCCAAAACAGCCGAAGAGCAATTACGCGATAGTCGGGCTCTACTTCTATCCGAAGGGAGTCAGCGACATGGCGGCGGCAGTCAAACCGTCAGCCCGTGGCGAGCTCGAGATAACCACGCTGAACGACATGTATCTGCAGAAAGGCGATCTCAATGCCCAGCTCCTGGGAAGAGGTTACACATGGATGGACGCCGGCACATTTGACAGCCTGCAGAAAGCGACTGACTTTGTAAGCATGATAGAGCAGTATCAGGGAATGATCATCTCGTCGCCTGAAGAGATCGCGTACCACATGGGCTGGATAGATGAGGACAAACTGGCAAACAGCGTGAAGCGCTACGGCAAGAGCCCGTACGGCGAGCACCTCAAAGCCGTACTCGAAGGCAAAGTCGTACTTTAACCGGGACTGACCAGAATACTCAAAGATTACAAAGGAAATGACAAACGACAGCAACAGCACAGTTAATAAAAAAGCACTGACAAACATGCGCATATGCTTCGGGATCATATGCGCGTTTGTAGCAGCCGATATAGCTTCGATCGCGCTGATCGGGGTCTTCTGGATGGAGCCACAGTGGTCATTCAGCATAGGAGTCGACACAGTCAGCCTTATGGCATGCGCCATACTCTTTTACAGCGTGATGCACGACTCCAGCAAAATAGACGATCACAATATC
>JAFUGO010000192.1 GCA_017469325.1 Mogibacterium sp.
CGTACCTTTATTTCGCGGAGACTGAGCCCGATTATGTCGTGCTCGAGACAGGCCTCGGAGGGAGGCTGGATTCCACAAATACGATAGAGAAACCTCTCGTATCGGTGATAACGCAGATAGGTCTCGACCACACGGCAGAGCTCGGAAATACGATCTTTAAGATCACAAGGGAAAAAGCGGGGATCATCAAAAAAGGCGTGCCTGTGGTATCCCAGACCGGTGATCTGAACGTAAAGAATATCCTGAGACGCGTTGCTGCGGAAAACGGCTGTGAGTATACGGATGTTTCACAGCTTCTGGATAAGTATTCTTCATACGAGATAGGCATGAAGGGTAACCACCAGAGGGCGAATGCCGCAACGGCTGCCGAAGCCGTAAAGGCGGCAGGTATAGAGGTGAGCGAAGACGCCGTGAGAAGGGGTCTTGCCAAGGCCTTCCTTCCGGGCAGATTCGACGTCCTTAACGGTGAAACCGGGGGAGAGAACGGGCCGTATTTCATACTGGACGGCGCGCATAATCCCGATGCCATAGACAGGCTCACAGACACTTTTACCGCTTTTGCCCGCTCTCATAAGATAAAAAGAACTTTAGTTATTTTTGGATGTATGAGAGACAAGAATTCTGCTCGTATGATACAATTACTGTTGGCAAAGCTTAAAGGCTGCACATATGCCGCTGCCGCTGTCGATTACGGACGCGCGGAAGATCCTTCCGTGATAGGCGAACGCATAGTATCGCTCGGACGCGGCTGCATGGTATGCGATTCGGTATCCGAAGCTTACGATATCGCCATGAAAGGCAATTATCAGTGCGTACTGGTCACCGGTTCCATATATCTGGCCGGTGAAATGCGTAGCCTTTACTTACAGGATAATAAATCACTGTAAAAATAAAACCACTTATTGCTTCAATTCTAATCTCAGACGTTGAGAGAAAGGGACGACGTATGTTTGACAGAAACGGAAATGACAACAGCAACTATAATCAGATGATCGTTGAGGAGATCCGCAAGAGCTCCGAAAAAGTCGCAGACCTTGTTAATCAGGAGTACATGAGACAGAAAAACAACGTAGAGCTGATCGCTTCCGAGAACTACTGCTCCGAGGCTGTAATGGCTGCCTGCGGAAGCTGCCTCTCCTGGAAGTATGCTGAGGGTTATCCTCAGGCTCCTGTTGTAAGAACATCCGGAAACAAGGGCAGATACTATGGCGGAACCATCATCGTTGACCAGCTCGAAGAGTATTGCTGCGACCTCTGGAGAAAGGTGTTCAATACCGATTATCATGTAAACGTACAGCCTCATTCGGGTTCACAGGCAAACTTCGCTGCTTATAAGTCGGTACTCGAGCCGGGCGACACGATCCTCGGACTCAACCTCGACAACGGCGGACACCTCACTCACGGTTCCGGCGTAAACTTCAGCGGAAAGCTCTATGACGTTCACTTCTACGATGTAGACGACAACGGCCGCATCGACATGGATGACGTTAAGAAGAAAGCAGAAGAGCTCAAGCCTAAACTGATCCTGACAGGAGCATCGGCTTACTCAAGAGTCATCGACTTCGCTGCATTCGCAGAGATCGCAAAGAGCGTAGGCGCATACTTCATGGTAGACATGGCTCATATCGCCGGACTCGTTGCAGCAGGAGAGCATCCGTCACCATTCGGATATGCTGACATCGTAACAACGACGACTCATAAGACACTCAGAGGACCTCGCGGAGGACTCATCTTCGCAAGACCTGAGCTCGCAAAGAAAGTCGACTCGGCAGTATTCCCTTATGCACAGGGCGGCCCTCTCTGCCACATCATCGCAGGTAAGGCTGTATGCGCAGAAGAAGCTCTCAAGCCTGAGTTCAAGACATACCAGCACCAGGTAAGACTCAACTGCGCTGCTCTCGCTGACGAGTTCACAAAGATGGGCTACAAGGTGGTTACAGGCGGTACAGACAACCACGTATTCCTGCTCGACCTCAGCGACAAGGAATTCTCCGGCAAAGAGCTGCAGGCAGCATGCGACGAGGTAGGCATCACACTCAACAAGAACTGCGTACCTAATGAGAAGAGATCGCCTATGCAGACATCCTGCGTTCGTATCGGTACAGCTCCGATGACAACACGCGGATTCCTCGAGGACGACTTCCGTGAGGTAGCTCACAGGATCGACGCAGTAGTCAAGGAACTCGACGCAAAGAAGGCTGCAGAGGCTGCAGAAGTTAAATAAACAGGTTTCGGCAGAACCGGCTATATGTTTGTAATTAAATGCCCCGCGTTCAAAAAAAGGCGGGGCATTTTGGTTGAATAAGTATTTTTGCTGTTGTAAAATGAAAACAATATTTTGAAGGTAAATGAGGAGGTACTGACCTATGGTGAAACTTTTGATCGGACATAAAGGAAGCGGTAAGACTAAGAGAATGATCGAACTCGCAAACGAAACGGTCCAGACAGCCAGAGGCAGCATCGTATTTATTAACAAGAATTCAAGACTAATCTACGATCTTGACTATAAGATCAGAGTCGTTTGCATGGAGGACTTCCCTCATATCACAAACGAAGACGAGTACATCGGATTCCTTTTCGGTATCATGAGCTCAGACAACGACATCGAGACCATCTTCCTCGACGGTATCATGAGACACAGAGACTTCGCTCTTGAGGTCCTCCCAAGCTTCATAGAGAAGATCAAAGTCATTTCCAAGGAGTCGGGGATCGATTTCGTACTCAGCGTAAGCGCAGAACTCGAAGAGATGATCGGCGTCAATTTCGATGATATCGAGGTTCTTAACTGATATTGTGAACGAAACCCCGGGCATACGCTCGGGGTGTTTTTTTATCCGTTTGGAGGACATAAAGGTCTGATGACAGTAACAGAGCAGATAACAAAGGGAATAGAAGCCGGAAGGTCGATATATGAGTCCATGACAGCCGTATCGGCGGCCGGTGATGAAAGAGAAGAAGTATCGGAGCTTTGTCTCGGTGACAATCTCACGTACATGAGGTCGCTCCTGAGCAGAGGCTACGGCGGAGCTTTCAGGCTTATTTACATAGATCCTCCTTTCTTTACAAGGAGCAGCTTCAACGCGTCCATAAGCCTTAAGGATGAGAAAGGTGCATCTCATAAGATCCACCATCTGGCTTACGATGATAAGTTCGACAGGGATCTCGAATACTACATCGAGAACATGACAGCCAGACTGCTCATGATGAAGGATCTTCTGTCCGATGAAGGACTCATGTGGGTGCATCTCGACTGGCATTCGTCGCACTATATAAAACTGGTGCTCGACGAGCTCATGGGACAGAAGAACTTCGTGAATGAGATCATCTGGCAGTATAAATCAGGCGGCTCCGGGAAGCGTCATTTTGCGCGCACACACGACACCATCCTGGTTTATTCAAAATCAAAGAACTATTATCTTGACGTTCCAACGGAGAAGTCATATAACAGAGACCGGAAACCGTATAGGTTCAGAGGTGTAGCGGAATACAAGGACGAAGGCGGCTGGTACACCATGGTCAACATGAAGGATGTATGGAACATCGATATGGTTGGCCGCACATCAGCCGAGCGCACCGGTTATGCGACGCAGAAGCCGCTTGAGCTTATGAAAAGGATAGTGGAGTCGTCCACGAAAGAAGGCGAGCTCTGCGGGGATTTCTTCTGCGGAAGCGGAAGCCTGCCTGAGGCGGCGCACATGCTGGGCCGCAGGTGGATAGCCTGCGACAGCGAGGAACTGGCTGCTTCCATGGCAAGGCACAGGCTCAGAAAGGCGGGCGCGGATTTCGCTTTCATAAGACAGGACACCCGCATCCCGTGCACAGGCAGGGCGGATATAAAGGTTTTATCCACTGACAGGCTCGAGGACGGCAGGACTCTTTACAGGTGCAGACTGAGCGATCTTCTGCCCGACATAGATACCGGATCGATACAGATGAAAGACCGCAGGTATGTCGAAGACGCTCTGAGAGCGGACAGGCTGCAGTTTGCGGGCCATATAATGGTAGATCCCGACCACAGCGGAAGTTTTAATTGCGCGCATGTATTTGACGCCTCTGAGGGAGAATTCAGCTTTATCTCAGGCGGGAATTTCGCGGTGATGGTCGTCGATATATTCGGAAGAGAATACCTGGCAGAGATATCCTGATCGGACAGTAAAGGAAGAACCGGCATGGAGAATAAGAAGAGCAAAAATAAAATCAAAGGTAAAGGCAAGGCAAGTGTTAAGGCCAAAGAAGCCGTGGATCCAATCGACCGCAAGCTCGAGAAGGAAGCGGCAGAGGCAAAGAAGGCAAACGACCTGTACGCGCATGATCCCGAACTCCACGGCAGGACGCAGCTCCAGGCAAGGAGCCAGGAGATAGGGCTGGCTTTGCTTGCCGTAGTTATTGGATCGACCGCTACGGTATCGATCATGCTTCCTAACGGGCTTACCTTCGGAGGCATCACCGGTATCGCAAGGATCATCCAGCACTACACAGACTGGAATTACTCACTGGTATATTACGCCCTTGCCATGGTGGTCACGGCGATAGTCTGGGCGTTCCTGGGATTCAAAGAGGTCCGCAAGATACTCCTCATGTCCCTGGCGTATCCGGCTTTCATGCTGGTCCTTGAGATCAATGACGTAGTGCTCATAAGGAGCGATGACCTCTTTCTGGTATCTGTATTCACGGGAGTGGTCCTGGGAGTATCGAACGGTCTGACGTTCAAGGCGGGATATTCGTCAGGAGGAACCGACTCGCTCGCAAAGGTCATCAAATACCGCTGGCTGCCTCATCTCGGCATAATCGACATCACATTCGCCATAAACGCGGTCATAGTAGCATGTAACGCCTTCGTATTCGGCCTTCAGATAGCGCTTTATGCCGTCATCATCATATATGTATCGATGAAGGTGGGCGAGACCGTTATGTACGGATTCAGTGACAAGATAGTCGAGCTCGACATCATACCGGGCGATGCGGATGCACTGACCGAATTCATAATGGGCGAGCTCGGCCGCGGCGTGTCCAGCATCGAGGTCACGGGAGAGTATACGGGCGACAAAAGAAAGCAGCTCAAGATACTCTGCTCGCCGCGTGAGAGCTTTCTGATCAAGCGTCATCTCGCGAAGGAAGATCCTAACTCATTCGTATCGGTAATAAGCGTAAAGTCAGTGTGGGGAAGAGGCCGCGGATTCTCGGATATCCACAACATCGACAGCTGATAAAAGGCCTGTCAGTCGGGAAAGTCAAGATAGAATCCGGCCAGTGCGCGTGAAACGAGGTTCACGGTACGCGGATCAAGAATAAGAAAATCGTTGATGCAGTCCGGATCGTCTCTGAGCGATGCAGGCTGATCACAGTAAGTATGAGCGTCCGAAGCGGCGCTCTTTTTTATGAATCCGGAGATGTCAAGATAGCAGTCCTCCCCGCGGGGGCGTAGCGGGATCTCTATCTCGAGAGCACGGCTGCCCTGATTGAACACTGCGGTCGCCGGGATCTCATCGTCCGGGAAATAGGCGCAGGCAACGGGATCTTTAATCTGCTCTCCGTTTATCTTGAGAGTGTAGCGCGGATCCATTGCGGAGCCTGATTTTTTTATGTGAGGACGCACGCTGAGCCTGCCGCCCGCGGCAGGGAGGCCGTACGCGGCCAGTGCCTGATGCATATCGGGCACCTCAGCGAGCGACAGAAACATGAGCCTGTGAAGATGCAGCACATCTTCTCTGTTATGAGTGAGTATCACTTTCTCTATGGTGCTGTTGCCGTTCAGAGCGTACTGATCGAAGAGGGC
>JAFUGO010000193.1 GCA_017469325.1 Mogibacterium sp.
CTAGTTGAGGATCTCACCGCGTATGCCACATTCGTCACCGGAAGACCCGTGCTTTATCACAATACGCGCGAAGAGGAATTCATAGCGAATTCCACGAGGCATCCGATGCGCGTCCACGTGAAGATGGGCGGCAAGAAGGACGGATCCATCACGGGCATCTACATGAAGGTAGACGCCAATACAGGTCCTTACGGAAACCACGCGCTGACAGTGCCTATGAACAGCTGCTCAAAGACTCTGCCGCTGTTCAAGTGCGACAACATGAAGTACGATCTCACGATCTACTACACCAACACACCGCCTGCCGGAGCCTACCAGGGCTACGGTACTCCAAAGGGCACATACGGCCTCATGATGGCCATGTGCGAGCTGGCCGACAAGCTCGGTGTTGACTACAAGGATATGGTCCTTAAAAACCACGTCGAAGAAGGCTACATGCTCGAGATCCTCAAGGGACTCGGCGAGGGCCGTGAAGGACACGTGGTGCCTGTCGGATCCTGCGGACTCAGAGAAGCGGTCGAGAAGGGCTGCGACATGATCGAGTGGGGCAAGCGCGTTGAGAGCGGTGACCCTGACTGGAAGATAGGAAAGGGCTTCGCGATGATAATGCAGGGCTCGGGACTTCCGGGACTCGACCACGCGAACGCCATCGCAAAGCTCGAGATGGACGGTTCGATAATCGTTCTTTCGGGAGCGGCGGACATCGGAACGGGCCTTGATACCATCATCGCCAAGGTAGCTAGCGACATACTCTGCGTACCTATGGACAGGATCACGGTACTGTCGGGCGATACCGACTCGGGAGCCTTCGATACGGGCTCATACGCGTCGTCCGGCACCTTCTTCAGCGGCAACGCGGCAGTCGTCGCATCCACCAATCTGAAGGAGAAGATACTCGATGAGGCCGCCTACCAGCTGGGCGAGGAGGTATCAGACCTCGAGATAGGCTGGCCGGGAGAGGTCACGTCTAACAAGACGGGTAAAAAGTTATCGTTCTATGAAATCATACATACCGCTACATCGGGAACCGGCCGCGGACACCTTATCGCGCCGGGAAGCTTCACCACAGCAGCGTCTTCGGTACCTTACGGAGCGCACTTCGCCCAGGTCGCTGTGAACGTCAAGACCGGCGAGGTGAAGGTCCAGATGTTCTACGCGATACAGGATGCGGGCACGCCTATCAATCCGGAGGCCGCGCTCTGCCAGATGTACGGAGCTTCACTCAAGTCCATCGGACATACTCTTTATGAGGATATGATCCTGGACAAGGACGGACGCTGCGTGAACGCTACCATGACGGACTACGGAGTCCCGATGATAAGCGAACAGCCTGACGACTTCAAGGCGGTGCTCATAGATGTGGACGATCCTGACGGACCGTTCGGAGCCAAGTCCATTTCCGAGATCGCGTGCAACGGAGCCGCGCCTGCGATAGGCAACGCCATCCACGACGCTTGCGGAGTATGGATCAGAAGCTGGCCTATGACACCGGAGAAGATACTCAGAGAATTAGGAAGAATCAAGTAATTAAAGCGAAGGGAGGATGAAAATATGCTTTTGATAGGTAACGGACAACTCATTACAAGGGATCCTGAATTTCCTTATCTGAAGGACGGCGCGGTCGTCATCGACGGCGAAGTCATCAAAGCGGTAGGGTCATTTGCCGATATGAAGGCAGCATATCCCGACGCTGAATTCGTTGATGCAAAGGGCGGCATAATAATGCCGGGACTCATCAACGCCCATACACACATTTATTCGGGCCTTGCGAGAGGACTTTCGATCGCGGGAAACAACCCGACAAACTTCTTCGAGGTCCTCGACGGCACATGGTGGGCTATCGACCGCCATCTGACGATAGACGGTACAAAGGCCTGCGCTTACGCGACCATCCTGGACTGCATCAGAGACGGCGTGACGACCATCTTCGATCACCACGCGAGTTTCTGCGAGATCCCGGGTTCGCTCTTCGCCATCAAGGATGTGGCAAAGGAACTCGGTATGAGATCCTGCCTATGCTATGAGGTATCCGAAAGAGACGGAGAAGAGAAGACGGCGCAGAGCATCAAGGAGAACGCGGACTTCGCGAAGTGGGCTCTCAAAGAAGATGACGACATGATCAAAGCCATGTTCGGAGGTCACGCGCTCTTCACCATCTCCGACAAGACATTCGAGAAGATGGTAGAGGCGAACGACGGAATGACAGGCTTCCACATCCATGTAGCCGAGGGTATGAACGACGTATACGACAGCCTTCGCAACTACGGATGCAGACCGGTCAACAGGCTTCTGTACAACGGTCTGCTCGGCGAGAAGACCATGCTCGGGCACTGCATCCACGTGAGCCCTGCAGAGATGGACATCATCAAAGAGACGGGCACGATGGTAGTCAACAACCCTGAGTCCAACATGGGCAACGCCGTCGGCTGCGCACCGGTCCTCCAGATGATGGCAAAGGGCATCACCGTAGGTATGGGAACAGACGCTTACACTCACGACATGCTCGAGAGTTTGAAGGTATTCCTCATAATCCAGAGGCACAACGCGGCTATGCCGAACGTGGCCTGGGGCGAGGACTGCACCATGCTCTTCGAGAACAACCGCAAGATCGCTGCCAAGTACTTCAAGAAGCCTCTCGGCATCCTGAAGGAAGGTGCTGCGGCAGACGTCATCGTTATGGATTACAAGCCGTTCACACCGTTCTCAGATGAGAACATCGACGGCCACATGATCTTCGGCATGATGGGCAAAAACTGCAGAACGACGATCATCAACGGAAAGGTCCTGTATAAGGACAGAGAATTTGTGGATATAGATGAAGAGGCGATCAACGCGTGGACTCTCGAGCAGAGCAAGAAGCTCTGGGGAGAGCTCAACCACCGCGAATACTAAAGAGAGCTGAGGAGGGATAATTATGAGTGACATTATGAGACCGATGCCGTATAAGCATCTGCTCGACTGGGTACTTGAAGAGTACGGAAAGAGCGGGAGCATCTTCGGCGTCTCTAAATTCGTAAAACATACGAACGGTCAGGCTCTTCCGATCTTTGACGAAAAGATCGAGTCGCCGTTCGGACCTGCAGCCGGCCCAAACACACAGCTGGCGCAGAACATCATCGCTTCGTACGTAGCGGGTTCAAGGTTCTTCGAACTCAAGACCGTCCAGGTCATGGACGGAGCAGAGCTCGCCGCATGCGTTGCCAAGCCTTGCATCACAGCTCACGACGAGTGCTACAACTGCGAGTGGTCGACAGAGCTTTATGTACCGCAGGCTTATGAAGAATACGTAAAGGCCTGGTTCGTCTGCAAGATCCTGGCCAAGGAGCTCGGACTGGTTGATCCTGACGGCTTTGTGTTCAACATGTCGGTGGGCTATGACCTCGAAGGCATCAAGACTCCAAAAGTGGACAAATACATCGAGGAGATGAAGGACGCTTCCGGCACAGACGTATTCAGGGATGCAATGGAAGTATCGCTTCAGGCGGTGAAGGACAGAAAACTCAAAAACGTTGACGAGGCATACATTAAGTCCATCCCGGCAAGGATCTCCAATTCGATCACGGAGTCCACGCTGCACGGATGCCCGCCTGATGAGATCGAGCGCATCGCTTCCTATCTCATCACGGAGAAGAACCTCAACACATTCATCAAGTGCAACCCTACTCTGCTCGGATATGAGTTTGCCAGAAAGCGCCTCGATTCGCTCGGATTCGACTACATCGCGTTCGATGATCATCACTTCCTCGAAGACCTCCAGTGGGAGGACGCAGTTCCGATGTTCGAGCGCCTGCAGGCTCTCTGCGATGAGAAGGGCCTCGAGTTCGGAGTCAAGCTCACAAACACATTCCCTGTAGATGTAAAGGCGGGAGAGCTTCCTTCGGAAGAGATGTACATGGCAGGCAGGAGCCTGTTCCCTCTGAGCATCTACCTTGCTGAGAAGATATCGAAGCAGTTTGACGGAAAACTTCGCATCAGCTATTCGGGCGGAGCCGATTACTTCAACATCAAGGAGATATTCGAGGCAGGCATCTGGCCTATCACAATGGCTACAACGATCCTGAAACCGGGCGGGTATCAGAGAATGTCGCAGATAGGCGAGAAGCTGATGGACTGCGGCAGCGAAAGATTCCACGGCGTGGATATCGCTAAGGTCGGCGGTCTTGTGGAGATGTCACAGGGCAAGAGAAATCAGAAGGCTATCAAACCTCTGCCTGACAGAAAGAACGGCGAGGATCTGCCTATGCTGGACTGCTTCCACGCGCCTTGCAGCGGCGGATGCCCGATCGAGCAGGATATCCCTGCATACCTCGAGGCTATGGAGCAGGGACGCACAGAGGATGCTCTTAAGATCATCCTCGAGAAGAACGCGCTTCCGTTCACAACGGGAACACTCTGTCCGCACACATGCGCTGACAGATGCATGAGAAACCACTACGAATCGGCTCTCCGCATAAGAGAGGTCAAGCTGATGGCAGCCGAAGCGGGATTCGACAAAGTCCTTCCTGAACTCAAGGCAGCAGAGGCTTCCGGCAAGAAGGTAGCTGTTATCGGAGGAGGTCCTGCGGGACTCGCGACAGCATCGTTCCTCTCGAGAGCGGGCGCTGATGTAACGGTATTCGAAAAGAACGACAAGATGGGCGGCGTGCCAAGATATGTCATTCCTGGATTCAGGATCAGCGATGACGCTCTCGATAACGACGTTGCTCTTTGCTCGGCATACGGCGCAAAGATGGTAACAGGCAGAGAGATCGCATCCGTACAGGAACTGAAGGATGAAGGCTTCAGCGACATCGTGGTCTGCATCGGAGCATGGGCACACGGCCGCAAGGCTCTCAAGTACGGCGAAGAGTATGACGCTCTTGATTTCCTGCAGAAGGTAAAGGCTGCGCCGGGATCGCTCGACCTCGGTAAAGACGTAGTCGTCATCGGCGGCGGAAACACAGCGATGGACGTTGCGAGAGCAGCCAAGATACAGCCGGGAGTAGAGAACGTACGCCTGGTATACAGAAGAGACAGACGCAACATGCCGGCTGACGAAGAAGAGCTGGTAATGGCGATCGAAGACGGCGTTGAATTCATGGAACTCCTCGCTCCGGAAGGCGTAGAGAACGGAATGCTCAAGTGCGAGAAGAACGTTCTCGGAGAGCCTGACGCAAGCGGCAGACGTTCACCTGCAGGCACAGGCGAATTCTGCGAGGTCCCTGCAAGCACTGTTATCTGCGCGGTAGGTGAGAGAGTCAAGTCAGACCTCTATGAAGGTGCCGGAGCCAAGCTCGATGACAGAGGCAAAGTCATCGTTGATGAGAACCTCATGACGACAGTACCTGGACTCTACGCGGCAGGTGACTGCAGAAGAGGACCGGCTACAGTAGTAAAGGCGATCGCGGATGCACAGACGGTAACAGCTGCCATCACAGGCGCTTCGTTCGATAAGTTCGCCAAGGTCAACGCCGAAGGCGACATGGACAAGCTGCTCGCACGCAAGGGCGACCTTAAGGACGCTCCTGAAGGCAAGGCTGATGACAGATGCCTAGGATGCGCAACGGTCTGCGAAGTATGCGCCGATGTATGTCCAAACAGGGCAAACGTCGTGGTCGACGTTCCGTTCTTCGACAAACCGCAGATACTGCATGTCGACGGAATGTGCAACGAGTGCGGCAACTGCGCTATTTTCTGTCCGTACAGCGGACGCCCATACAAGGACAAATTCACTCTGTTCTGGAGCGAAGAGGACTTTGCCGACA
>JAFUGO010000194.1 GCA_017469325.1 Mogibacterium sp.
ATGGGATGCCGTACAAGAGTTATGGCAAACAACTACGACCCGAGCAAGGCTGTAGTATGCGGAAGAGGAAACCTCTCGTTCACATCGATCAACCTTCCGAGACTCGCGATCGAGGCCAACAGAGACTTCGAGGAGTTCTACAAGAAGCTCGACGGCATGATGGAGCTCGTATCCAGGCAGCTGCTGCACAGATTCAAGATCCAGTGCACAAAGAAGGGCCGCAACTATCCGTTCCTGATGGGACAGGGTATCTGGATCGATTCGGACAACATCGGACCGGATGACAGCGTTGCTGAGATCCTTAAGAACGGTACTCTTTCGATCGGATTCATCGGACTGGCAGAGACCATGAAGGCTCTCACGGGCAAGCACCACGCAGAGAGCGAGGAGTCCAGAAAGCAGGCATTCGAGATCATCACTCACATGAGAGACTTCTGCGACAGAAAGAGCGCGGAGACAGGCCTCAACTTCACACTGCTGGCTACTCCTGCTGAAGGTCTTTCGGGCAGATTCGTAAAGATCGACAGAGAAAAGTACGGAAAGATCCCTGGCGTTACGGACAGAAATTACTACACCAACTCGTTCCACGTGCCTGTATACTATCCGATCAGCGCATTTGAGAAGATCGAGATCGAGGCTCCTTACCACGACCTCACGAATGCGGGCCACATCAGCTATGTTGAGCTCGACGGCGACACAGCAAAGAACCCTGAGGCGTTCGAGTCGGTCATCAGACACATGAAGGAATGCGGAGTCGGCTACGGTTCGGTCAACCACCCTGTAGACAGAGACCCTGTCTGCGGATACACGGGAGTTATCGATGACGTTTGCCCGAGATGCGGAAGACGCGAAGGCGAGCCTGTAACGATCGAGAGACTCAACGAGCTTCGCATGAAGTTCCCTAGCGTACCGGTTCCTTGCGACTGCATCCACTAAGAGGAATTGTCCACAGCGTTTTCAACAGGTTTATCCACAACATGATGTGGTGAGTTTAAAATAATACAACAATATACATTAATATTGCTTTACAAATGCGCATATAGGGCATAAAATAACTGCGCACGAAAAAGTAAGAAAAATATGCAATCAGACATGCTGTTATGGCAGTAGGGGTCGCGAGGCAGAGAGGCGCGTCCCGGCCCGGCAGTGAAGGTATACGGAGGTATTCAGATGAATAATAAGGTAGTAAAGACCGTAAACGGCCAGGTTGGAGAAGGCGTAGGCTTCGAGAGGATCAGAAGGATCACAGGTTACCTCGTAGGCACACTCGACAGATTCAACAACGGCAAGAGAGCCGAGGTAGAGGACAGAGTAAAACACGGACTGTCCCACAACTAGTCCCGGCGAGTTCAAATTTAGCGGTCTGAAAACCGTTAAGACAAAAGTTAATGGAATGGCCGCCTATTTCGATAGGCGGCTGTTTTTGTAAAAAAGAAACAGAGGTGCAGTCATGAGCGCGGCAGAGAACAATGTGATAAGAGTATGCGGGATCGAGCCCGAGTCGATAGTCGACGGGCCGGGTTTCAGGTATGTGCTTTTTGTGCAGGGATGCCCGCACCACTGCCACGGATGCCATAATCCGGAGTCGTGGGCTTTCGACGGCGGCACCGATATGACCGTGGATGAGATCTTCGAAGAGATACAGGAGAAGCAGGGTCTCCGCGGCGTAACGTTCTCGGGAGGCGAGCCGTTTGAGCAGGTGCCTGCTCTTCTTGAGCTCGCGAAAAAGATAAAGGGCGCGGGACTCACTCTGATGAGCTACAGCGGCTATACGCTGGATGAGCTCGAGGCGAGGAAGGACCCCGCGACGGATGAGCTCCTCGGACTCCTGGATATACTGGTAGACGGCAGGTATGACGAGTCGCTCAGGAACCTGACCCTCGTGTACTGCGGATCCGAGAACCAGAGAGTCATAGATATGAACAAGACCAGACAGGCCAGAGCTGCGGGCGACGCCGGCATGGTGGTGCCTTACAAGTCGGCCTTTGATCTGGAGATAATAATCTGATATATGAAACTTGAACTGGTAGCGACAGCGACCTTCGGACTCGAAGCCGTGGTGAGGCGCGAGATCGAGGCGCTCGGATATAAAATAATAAAGACGGAAGACGGGCGAGTCACGTATCTGGGTGACGAGAGGGCCATAGTCAGGTCCAACCTGTGGCTCAGAAGCGCGGACCGCGTGTACCTGCGCATGGGCGAATTCAGGGCGACTGAATTCGAGGAGCTCTTTCAGCAGACAAAGGCGCTGGAGTGGGAGAGCATCATCCCGCTTGAGGGAGCTTTCCCTGTTGTGGGCGGATCGGTAAAGTCGGTCCTGCACAGCGTGCCTGCCTGCCAGAAGATAATCAAAAAGGCAGTCTCGGTGAGGCTGTCAGAGTTTTATTGCAGAGAGACCATGCCCGAGACGGGCGCCGAATACAGGATCAGATTCATCGCCCACAAGGACAGCTTCCTGATGCTGATAGATACCAGCGGAGCGGGACTGCACAAGAGGGGATACAGGGTGCGCGATGTGGCGGCCCCGATGAAGGAGACCCTTGCCGCAGCCCTTGTGCAGCTGAGTTTTTACAGAAAGGACAGGGTGCTTGTGGATCCGTGCTGCGGCTCCGGCACCATACCTGTAGAGGCCGCCCTCATCGCGCGCAATATAGCGCCGGGCCTCAGCAGAGAGTTTGCCTCCGAAAACTGGGATATGCTTGATTCTTCGATATGGAAAGAAGAAAAGAAGGCGGCCTATGAAGCTGCGGATTTCGATACAGATCTGAGAATAACCGGCATGGATATAGATCCTAAGGCGGTAAGAGCCGCCAAGGACAATGCAGAGGAAGCAGGTGTGCCGGACGACATCGACATCGTTAAGATGGACATGACCGCATGGGAGCCCGGCGCGGGGATCCCGAAAGGTGCAGGCAGAGATGACCACGTCGTGGTCATTTCGAATCTCCCTTACGGAAAGCGCATCGGAGACGACTCCGGCATCAAAGCCATCTACGCGCATATAAAGGACATTATGCAGCAGTGCCCTAACTGGTCGTTCTTCCTTATAACTTCGGACAAGTCACTCGAGAAAGAGCTCGGGCGAAAGGCAGACAGGCGCAGAAAGTTGTATAATGGTACTATAGAAACACAGTTTTATCAGTTCCACGGAGCCAAACCGGTCAAACGCGAGGTGAATCATGATTAAAAAAGATTTCTATTATCCGTCATCAGACGGTATGACAAGGATACATGCAATATCCTGGGAGCCTTCCGGTAAGCCTAAAGCGATCGTGCAGATCATTCACGGCATGGTCGAGTTCATCGACAGGTATGATGAGTTTGCCGGATATCTGACGGAGCACGGCTTCCTGGTCTGCGGTGAGGACCACCTCGGACACGGTGAGTCGGTAATGTCCGACGAATACCACGGCTACTTCGGAAAGAACGGAAATGCCTGGGTCATATCCGACATCCACAAGCTCCGCACCATCATGCAGAAGGAGTATCCGGATCTGCCGTACATGATGCTCGGCCATAGCATGGGCTCATTCCTGGTGAGGCAGTACATCGTAGAGCACGACGCTGAATACGCAAAGGACCTCTCGGGCGTCGTCGTGATGGGCACCGGCTGGCAGCCGAACGCTGTTCTTCAGGCCGGAAGAGCCTTGGCAAAAATGCTCGGAACTACAAAGGTCGGCAAGAAGGCGAAGATGATCGATGCCATGAGCTTCGGTTCGTATCTTAAGAAGATCAAGAACCCGAGGACCATAAGCGACTGGCTCACAAAGGACAACGATATAGTAGATAAATACAGGGCGACGCCGTGGTGCACATTCAGCTTCACGCCAAACGCCTATTTCCATATGTTCAGCGGTATGCTGAAGGCGCATGACACAAAGCTCATGCACAATCTTCCGGCGGATCTGCCGCTCCTGCTCACATCAGGCGCGGAGGACCCGGTCGGCAATTGGGGCGAGGGCGTGCGCAAGGCGTATATGGCCTACCTTGAGAATTCCCCGTGCAAAGTGGATATACGTCTTTATGAAGATGACAGGCACGAGATCCTCAACGAGACGGACCGCGAGGACGTTTTCAAAGATCTGAGAGCGTTCTTCGACAACTGCCTCAAGGGATACGAAGAGACCTACGGTGTCCTGCCGGTTGAATAACAAATGCATTACGGCGCGGAACTGATACTGAGAATAGCGATCGCTGCCGTTCTGGCCATATTGTTCGGAAACGGCAGTGTTGTCGTGTTCAACCGCATCAAGCCGCGGTGGTTCGAGGACTATGACGAGGATCAGAGCGGTGCGGTCCCGGACGAGCCGCGCAAGGTGCTGCCGCCGAAGCTTATAGAGGCGGACAACGCCGGAAGGCAGAGGCTCCCGAGCACCCCGTGGAAGTACGCATTCACCGCGTATTTTGCGATGACAGGCCTTTATCTGGCCATAAGGGGCGGGAGTATCAATTACGAGATAGCCGTCCTCTGCGTGCTGTTTATCGTGCTCGAGATGGCCATATCCGACCAGCTATACCAGGTGGTTCCGGA
>JAFUGO010000195.1 GCA_017469325.1 Mogibacterium sp.
CTCAGCGACATCAGGATTCTTCTTCTGAGGCATGATCGACGATCCCGTCGTGTACTCATCCGGCAGCTGTACAAAGCTGAATTCGGATGTCGCCCACATGATGATCTCCTCTGAGAGCCTTGATGTATGCATCATGATGATCGCAAGCGCCGACATGAGCTCTACGAAGTGGTCTCTGTCGGATACGGCATCCATGCTGTTCATCGCGATACCGGTGAATCCGAGCAGGCTGGCTTCGTAATCCCTGTCGATGTTGAAGGTAGTACCGGCCAGCGCGCAGGCTCCGATCGGAGATCTTTCGAGCATCCTCTTCTTGCAGTCCGCAAGCCTGCTCTTGTCTCTCTCAAACATCATCGCGTATGCCATGAGGTGCTGAGCGAAGGATACCGGCTGAGCGTGCTGCATGTGGGTGTAACCCGGCATGATGACTTCCATGTTCTTCTCTGCCTTATCCGCGAGGACTTTCATCAGCTGGCTCAGGAGATAGTCTATGGCTTCCGTCTCCTCGATGCAGTACATCTTGGTGTCGAGCGCCACCTGATCGTTACGGCTCCTTGCGGTGTGGAGCATCTTGCCCGTTTCGCCTATCCTCTGCGTCAGTACCGTCTCCACGAACATGTGGATATCCTCTGCCGTAGGATCTATCTGCAGCTTGCCCGAGGTGATATCCTTCTCGATACCCTTGAGCCCCTTGATGATTGCGTCGGCTTCATCCTTTCCGATGATGCCCTGGTTCGCCATCATCTTGGCGTGAGCTATGCTGCCCGCGATATCTCTCTTGTACAGTCTCCTGTCGACCGCTATCGAAGAGTTGATCTCGTCTACCAGATTTGCTGTTGTTCCGGCTGTCCTGCCTGCCCAGAGTTTATCCATTTTGCTTCCTTACTATAGATTCAGTTTCTTTTCAGTGTTGATTATTTGAGTACGCCCTTTTCTAGCAGAGCATTTACCATTGTAGGCAGGCCCCAGATATTGATGAAGCCCTCTGCCTGAGCCTGATCGTAATCGGTCTCTCCGAACGATGCGAGCTCTTCCGAATAGAGCGAGTAAGGTGAAGTCGTTCCTGCAGGGATGATGTTGCCCTTGTACAGTTTGAGCTTTACCTCACCTGTTACATTCTTGTTTGCTTCATTGGCGAATGCTGTCAGCGCCTCCTGAAGCGGTGAATACCACTTGCCGTTGTAGATCATGTCGGCATAGTCCACAGCCAGCTTCTGCTTGAGGTGCATCGTCTCCTTGTCGACTGTCAGCAACTCGAGCTGCTCATGTGCGAAGTAGAGGATGGTTCCGCCCGGTGTCTCGTATACTCCGCGGTCCTTCATTCCGATCAGTCGGTTCTCGACTATGTCGATGATGCCGATACCGTTGGCTCCGCCGAGCTCGTTGAGCTTCTCGATGATCTTGGATGCTTTCATCTTCTCTCCGTCGATGGAGACCGGAGCTCCTGCCTCGAAACCGATAGTTACGTATGTCGGTGTGTCAGGTGCCTTGAACGGCGATACTCCCAATTCGAGGAATCCTTCTTTATCATACTGCGGCTCGTTTGCCGGATCCTCGAGATCGAGTCCTTCATGGCTCAGGTGCCAGAGGTTCTTGTCCTTCGAGTAGTTGGTCTCTCTTGATATCTTAAGAGGAATATTGTGAGCTTCCGCGTAGTCGATCTCTTCATCTCTCGACTTGATGTCCCACTCTCTCCAAGGAGCGATGATCTTCATTCCCGGAGCCCATCTCTTTACAGCCAGTTCGAATCTTACCTGGTCGTTTCCTTTACCTGTGCATCCGTGGCAGATAGCGTCCGCGCCTTCTTCGAGAGCTATCTCGGCGAGCTTCTTTCCGATGACCGGACGGGCAAATGCCGTGCCCAGGAGATACTTCTCATACTTGGCTCCCATCTTGAGCGAAGGGATGATCACCTCATCTACCATCTCGTCGGTAAGATCAGCTACGATCAGCTTGCTTGCTCCTGTCTTGAGAGCTTTTTCTTCAAGTCCCTCGAGCTCATCCGCCTGACCCACGTTGCCGCTTACGGCTATTATTTCAGGGTCGTTGTAATTCTCTTTGAGCCACGGGATTATGATCGATGTGTCGAGTCCGCCGGAGTATGCCAGTACGATTTTTTTGATATCTTTCTTTGCCATCAGTGTTCCTCTTTCAGTAATAATTTGTGTTTTATACAAGATTTTGAATATTTATACCAAAGACATTATAAATATGCAATATATTCCTGTCAACCTAAATAATCAAAAACATTGTATGTATATTTATTCATACAATATTGCTTTTGACGGCTGCAATGTAAAGCACTGAAAAACCGGCCCCATATAAAAGGCCGGTTATCTGTCGAATATGTGCAGATCTGCTCCGGGACCGATGCCGGATATATAACTATATATGCAGGAACAATCCCGCCATCAGGAAGTACGTGCACAGAGAGATCATGTCCGTGATCGACGCCATCATAGGTCCCGCCATCAGGGCAGGGTCGATACCTATCCTCTTTGCGAGCATAGGGAGCATGGATCCTATCAGCTTCGCGATGATGACGATGAGTATCATGGATACGCACACCGTTACCGCTACCATAGGCGGATTGTGGTCGAGGTACACTATCCTGAAAAAGTTCAGTATACTGAGGCAGATGCCGACGATGACGCCGACTCTTATCTCTTTCCACATTACCTTTACAAAGTCGCCGAGCTCCAGATCGCCTGTAGCCATTCCGCGGATGACCAGAGTCGAGGACTGCGAACCGGAGTTACCGCCCGTGCCCATAAGCATAGGCATGTAGATAACAAGCGCTATGACAGCCGACATGGCGTCCTCGAAGGTCTGCAGGATGCCGCCCGTAACGAAGTACGAGCACATCATAAGGAAGAGCCACGGCAGTCTCGCTTTTACGTGCTGCCATACCGACATATCCAGGTATTCACGGTCGGTAGTATCGATAACACCGCCCATACGCTCGATATCCTCGGTGGTCTCCTCTTCGATGACTTCCAGGATGTCGTCTACGGTAACGATACCGACAAGTCTGAATTCGTTATCCACAACAGGTATGGCCAGATATCCGTATCTCGTGAACAGGTCCGATACTTCCTCCTGGTCGTCATCTACATGTGCGACTACCGGATCGTCATGCATCAGGTCGGATACCAGCATCGTATCGGGAGCGATGACCAGAGACTTGAGGGAAACTACTCCGATAAGCTTGCGTCCTCCGTCGACCACATAGCAGGTATATATAGTCTCGGAGTCGAGACCTACGTCTTTTATGTGATCAAGAGCCTCCCTTACGGTCATGTTCTTTTTGAGGTTGATGTACTCCGGCGTCATCAGAGCACCGGCGCTGTCCTCTTTGTACTTGAGGAAGGTGTTGATGAGGCGGCGCTCGCTCTTAGGAGTCTTGTCGAGGATCTTATCTACTATATTTGAAGGAAGCTCTTCAAGGACGTCGATCATGTCGTCGAAGTCGAGCTCATCAAGTATGTATTTGATCTCGGGATCTGTGATGATGTTTATGATGTCGAGCTGGTCATCTATGCTCAGTTCGGCAAATACATCGACGCTTATATCTTTCGGAAGCGCGCGAAAGAGGACCACCATTCTCTGGAGATCAAACTCACGCCTTAAGTCGACCAGCATCTCAGCTATCTCGACCTCATTGTGTTTAAGGAGTTCGTCTCTGCAATGGAAGTACTTTTTTGTCTCGAGGAGTTCAACTATCTTGATATACGACTCTTCGTATGCCTTGTCCATGTCCGGGACCATGTTTACGTTTTCCATTGGTCTGCCCTCCTTTCTTCCGTTTTATTTTAACATATTAATTATATCCTCTTCGGTGATAATTTCTATACCGAGTTCGCGGGCCGCCCTGTTTTTTGAAGATCCTGAGCCAGGATCATTCGTGATCAGATAGTCCGTTTTTGCGGATACGGACCCCGCAACCTTGCCGCCCTCGGCTTCTATCTCTGCCTTGAGGTCTTTGCGGTTGGCGTAGTGCTCGAGGCTTCCGGTTATAACGAAGGTCTTTCCTTCAAGCCTGCTCCCGGCTGCCTCATATGATTCATCGAGGGTCAGCACACCGAGAAGATCGGCGACCGCCGCTTTATTGCCTTCATCCTCGAAGTAGTTTACATAATCGCGGGCCATGACAGGACCGACTCCGTCTATGTCTCTGAGAGCGTCTTCGCCGAGAGCCTCAATCTCTGCCCACTTGTTTCTGCATGATCTCGCGATCACATTCGAATTCGCGACTCCGATGCCCGGGACCCCGAGGCCGTACAGGAGCCTTGACGGTGTGGTATGCGAAGCTCTGTCAGCGGAAGCCTTTAAGTTATCATACGATTTTTGGCCGAAACCTTCCATATCGATTATTTCATCTTTGAAGGCATCCAGCCTGAAGAGATCGGCGAAGGTCCTTACGGCACCTATGCCGATGAGCTTAAGAAGCCCGGACTCCGAAAGCCCCTCGATATTAAGAGCATCTCTTGAAACAAAATGCGAGAAGCTCTTCACATGCTTCGCCAGACAGTCAGGGTTTGCACAGTTGAGAGTCTTTGTTCCCTCATCCTCCTTTATGACCGTCTTTCCTCCGCATACAGGGCACACGGAAGGTATATCTATCTTTCCGCTTCTCGTGAGATTGCCCGCGAGCTGAGGGATTATCATGTTGGCTTTGTACACTCTGATAGTATCCCCGATACCGAGCTCCAGATCCTTCATTATGCTGACATTATGGACAGATGCCCGTGACACTGTCGTTCCCTCAAGCTCCACCGGATCAAAGATCGC
>JAFUGO010000196.1 GCA_017469325.1 Mogibacterium sp.
ATGCATTGGAGATGCTCCCCTACGTTTCGGAAGAATCGATCCGTGGACATTGATACAGCCGAGCGGAGGTATATCAAGGACCGACTTCGGCAGTATCTGCCCGAAAGCGGCAACGACTATCATGTCCGGCCCGATCGCCTGTATCCTTTCGATGAGCTCCGTATCTTTCTTTATGCGGACCGGCTGCGCCGTCTCAAGACCGTTCTCGAGAGCCAGCTGTTTCACCTCCGAAAGGATCATCTTATTGCGGTTCCCCCTCCTGTCAGGCTGGGTCACTACCAGAGGTATCTCATACCCTTCATCTATCAGTTTCTGCAGCGAGCGTGCCGCGAATTCCGGCGTGCCCATAAATACTATCTTCATTCAGTCTCCGATTATCCTCTATTGTGTCTTACTGCCCAGATGTCGCTGTTGTCAGCGTCATCGTCGCCCTCGTGCTGAGCCTTGAGTTCTTCGAGTATTTCCGAATACTCCTCTACCGTCATCATGTCCTTTGCGATGTCCGAGTAGAGCACTCCCTCGAGATGGTCGTACTCGTGGCAGAATACGGTAGCTTCAAATCCTTCGAATTCGTACTCGTGCTCTTCGCCTTCAAGATCCGTGGCTTTGATCCTGATCTTATACGGTCTGTCGACGAGTCCCATATAACCCGGTACCGACAGGCAGCCTTCGCTGGATTCCTGTGTGCCCTCGGTGTATGTGATCTCCGGATTTATCATGTAATAAATGCGGTCTCTGATCTCTTCGTCATCAGCTTCGACATGAGGCATGGCGACAAAGAATCTCTTCATGATGCCGATCTGCGGAGCCGCTATGCCTACTCCGTCAGCTGACATCATGGTCTCGACCATATCCTCACACGCCTCTTTGATGCGCGGAGTTATCTCTTTTACGGGCTTGCATTTTTTGGCGAGTATCTCATCGCCGCGCTGTGTGATATTTCTTAATGCCATTATGTATATTAACCTCTGTTCCTAAAATGTACCTTACACCATACCGTAAGGGTTGATATCTATTTCGATAAACGCAGGAGCTCCGCTTTCTATCATGCGCTCGCGGAAAGCCATGTATTCATTGACATATCCAGCTCTGCTCCCCTGCGGCGCCTTAATGATGAACACCGCGCGTGAACGTCCGTCAGTCCTGCGCTCTTCGAGTCTCGGTCTCAGCACGGCTGCGCCTTCGGGCACGGACCTGAGTTCTGTGAGCCTCTTTCTGAAAGCCTCGGCGTATGACATTGCCGTCTCATCGTCATCGGCAGAAAAGCCGACCGAGATTATATCAGAATACGGCGGATAATTCATAACGCTTCTGTGCAGAAGCTCCGACTCGTAAAAGCTCTCGTAATCTCCGGCAGCTGCCTCCTGTATGACCTCACTGTCGGGTTCGTATGTCTGTATCACGACGCTGCTCTCACCGCCCGCGCGGCCCGCTCTTCCGGCTACCTGGGTGATGAGCTGATATGTGCGCTCAGATGACCTGTAGTCCGGGATATTTAGACTGACATCGGCATTGATTATGCCTACAAGACCGACGTTCCTGAAATCCAGGCCCTTCGCAAGAAGCTGCGTTCCGACGAGTATGTCCGTACGGCCGCTCTGGAAATCATCCAGCACTTTAGCCGGATCATCTGCTGCCGATGCCGTGTCTATATCAAAACGGTCGACACCGCAGCCGGGCCAAAGGCGTCTGACTTCTTCCTCTACCTTTTCCGTGCCGTCTCCGGCGTATCTTATAAACTTGCTTCCGCAGTCCGGGCACTTCGAAGGCACCGGGAATTTGCGTCCGCAGTAGTGGCATACGGCGGCATTTACTGACTTGTGATAAGTCAGCGTGATACCGCAGTCCGGGCATGTCATCTTATAGCCGCAGTCCGGGCACAGTATGCGCGTCGAGAAGCCCCTCCTGTTAAGGAAAAGGATGACCTGCTCTTTGCGTGAAAGTGCTCTGTCTATGCGGCCTGCCAGCTCTCTTGAGAGGACTCCCATATTGCCTGTCTGTGCTTCTTTTCGCATATCGACAATATCGAGAGAAGGCATGCGGCTGCTGCCGATGCGTTCTTTCATCTCTATGAGCTCATAAATGCCGGCCTTAGCTCTGTAATATGTAGTGACGCCGGGAGTAGCGCTCCCGAGCACCAATGCGGCACCGGAAAGAGAAGCTCTTTTGTACGCCACATCGACGGTCTCATACTTCGGATTGTGATCGGACTTGTAGGTGCTCTCGTGTTCTTCGTCAATAACGATAACACCGATATTGTCAAGAGGCGCGAAAACCGAAGTCCTGGCCCCTACCACTATCCTTGCTTCGCCGCGTTTTATCCTCAGCCACTCCGAAAGTCTCTCGGATTTTTTGAGACGGCTGTGCAGAGTTGCCACCTCCGATGATCCGAACCTCTCTATGAACCGTTTTTCTACCTGCGACGCGAGTGCGATCTCCGGAAGAAGTACTATTGCGGTCCTGCCCTCCTCAAGAGCCTTTGCTACCGCGCTTATATACACTTCAGTCTTTCCGCTGTTTGTTACGCCCTTGATAAGATATGTCCTGAATTCTCTTTCTGTTATCGAAGCGCAGATCCTGTCCGCTGCCTGCTTCTGCTCATCCGTAAGCTCGTAAGATGGCTCCGAAGGCTCCTGCGGTGCACGCTTAAGAGCCTTTTCACGCTTGCCGTCGACTGCAAACATCTTCAGACCGTCTATATACTTTACGCCGTACCTTTTGCGCATCCACATGGCCGTGGATACCATCTCCCCG
>JAFUGO010000197.1 GCA_017469325.1 Mogibacterium sp.
ATGTCGGTGTGGTTCCTGATCCACGACTCAAGCAGGACGGCGGCGAGCAGTCCGGCAACTATGCAGATCAGAGTAACGATCTTGAGCATTACTTAATCTCCTGTTTAACGTGATATTAATGTATCAGTTGAATATGGCTACGATAGCGAGCGATACAACAATATAAATTATTGCGCAGACCGTCGTGATCCTCGAAAGGATAGCGTCATATCCCCTGCTCTTGCGCTTTCCGAAGAGCTGCTCTGCTCCGCCTGCGATCGAACCCGAAAGTCCGTCGCTCTTGCTCTCCTGGAGCAGGATGCTGACGATAAGAACGATGCTTGCTATCAAAAGTATAATCATCAAAGCTGTATGCATGTGATCCTCCATCATTGCGAATAAATCAAAGGCGCCCGGAATGTTCCGAACGCCTTAATGTAACATGATTGAACGTCCCGTGTCAATCGGAACGGCACAGTTTACAGCGAAGCAGCTGCCTCAGCGATAGCGGCAAAATCATCCACCTTCAGGCTTGCGCCTCCGATAAGTCCGCCGTTGATGTCAGCCTTCTCGAGAAGCTCTTTTGCATTGCCCGGCTTCATGGATCCGCCGTACAGAATGAGCATTCCGTCGCCTGTAGCGTTATCATAGATGCCCGATACGACTCCTCTGATGAATGCGCACATCTCTTCTGCCTGATCAGGAGTAGCTGTCTTGCCTGTTCCGATAGCCCAGATAGGCTCGTAAGCGATGACGATCTTTGCGGCGTCTGCAGCGCTGATGCCTGCGAAGTCTGCGATGACCTGGCCTGCTACGAATGTCTGCTCGCCGCCCTGCTCTCTGACCTCGAGGGACTCGCCTACGCAAAGGATAGGAGTGATGTCTGTCTGTACAAGAGCCTTCAGCTTAGCATTTACTGTCTCATCTGTCTCGTTGAAGTATTCGCGTCTCTCGGAGTGTCCTATAACACAGTATCCAACGCCCATATCCTGCAGCATTGGAACGGAGACCTCTCCGGTGAAAGCTCCGTTTGGCTCAAAGTGTACGTTCTGAGCGCCGAATCCGATGCCGGATCCGTCAAGAGCCTTGCCAAGGCACTCAAGCGATGTGAACGGAGCGAGTACGCAAACGTCTTTTGCGTTTGGAAGGTTCTTGGCCTTCAGACCCTCAGCGAATTCAGCTGCCTCTGCGCGGGTTTTGTTCATTTTCCAGTTGCCTGCGATAAGAAACTTTTTCATTACTTGTTCTCTCTTTCTTTTTATCTCTGCTATATCTCCGGTTTTTATTTATCTTCAATGATGGCGATTCCCGGGAGTTCTCTGCCCTCGAGGAATTCAAGGCTTGCGCCTCCGCCTGTGCTGATATGAGTCATCTTATCGGCAAGTCCGAATTTAGCAACAGCTGCAGCGCTGTCTCCGCCGCCGATGACCGTTGTGGCGTCGATCTCTGCGAGGCACTCAGCGATAGCCTTTGTCCCTACCGCAAAGTTGTCCATCTCGAATACGCCCATAGGTCCGTTCCAGACGACTGTCTTTGCTGTCTTAAGAGTATCCTGGAAGAGCTTGATGGTCTCTTCGCCGATATCCAGACCCATTCTGTCGTCAGGGATCTCATCTACGTCATATGTTACGTGAGGAGAATCGTTCGCGAACTCGTCAGCAGCCACAACGTCTACAGGGAGCATGAACTTAACGCCCTTTTCTGCGGCCTTCTCGAGGATCTCTCCTGCAAGGTCGAGGCCTTCTTCGTCAAGAAGCGATGTTCCGATGGAGTAGCCCTGGGACTTGAAGAATGTGTAGGACATTCCGCCGCCTACGATAAGGATGTCTACCTTGTCGAGCAGATTTGTGATCACAGGGATCTTGTCCTTTACTTTTGCTCCGCCCATTACAGCAGCGAAAGGTCTCTGCGGATTGTTCACGGCCTCACCGAGGACCTTAAGCTCTTTCTCGATAAGGAATCCGGATACTGCAGGGATGTAGTCAGCTATGCCTGTTGTTGAAGCATGAGCTCTGTGGGATGTTCCGAAAGCATCCTGAACGAAGATGTCGCCGAGCTCCGAAAGGTCCTTAGCAAAAGCAGCGTCATTGTCTGTCTCTTCTGCTCTGTATCTGACGTTCTCGATCAGCATAACATCGCCCGCGCCGAGTCCTGCAGCTGCCTCTCTGACAGCGTCATCGACTACGACGTCCGAAGGTACAAACTTTACATCTTTGCCGAGAAGCTCCGAGAGTCTCTTTGCAACTGGTGCGAGGCTGAACTCAGGCTTTGCCTGGCCCTTAGGTCTTCCGAGATGTGACATCAGAACGATCGAAGCTCCGTTCTCGATAAGATACTCGATGCTCGGAAGAGCAGCTTTGATCCTGGTGTCATCAGTGATAACGTCTCCGTCAAGAGGCACGTTGAAATCGCATCTCATTACGGCCTTTTTGCCGGCCCAGTCAATGTCTCTGATCGTTTTTTTCATTTTACCCAACTCCTTTATTTATTGATCACTCCGATACGATCGGATAAATATCGTTTCGCCTGATGGCTTTTAGATTAAATATTATATTAACAAATGCGCACGGGCATTTACAAGGCAATCTAGACGATAAGGGTAACTCTGCTGCCTTCTTCACGCGTCTTTTTGACAACGATCTGCTTATCTATGCGCGACTTCAGTGCGTCCACGTGTGAGATGATGCCTACGAGTTTATCCTCATCGGCAAGTCCGGTCAGAGTCCTCATGGCTTTTTCGAGGGTTTCAGAATCGAGCGAGCCGAAGCCCTCGTCCACAAACATCGTGTCGAGCCTCACCCCGCCGGACGAAGCCTGGACCTCATCGGAGAGACCGAGCGCAAGTGACAGCGAAGCCATGAAGCTCTCTCCGCCTGAAAGTGTGTTTACAGGCCTTGCGGACCCGCTGTAATGATCCAGTATGTTGAGACCGAGTCCGGACTGATGCCTCTTGTCCGCTGATGCTCCGCTTCGTGTGAACTCATACTGCCCGTCCGACATGAGCTTAAGCCTCAGATTCGCCCTTCGTATGATCCTATCAAAGTAGAACGCCTGCACATATGTCTCAAGCGCGATCTTATCCTTTCCGGTAAGATTGCCTGAGGCTGTGCGGCACAGAGAATCAATGACTTCGTGCTCCCTGCGGATCCTCTTGATAGCTTCCGCATTCTTTTTAACTGAAGCAAGAGCTGCCGATGCCGTCTTAAGCTCAGCTCCGACTGTTATGCTGAGGTCATTCAGAGAATCCTTTTCGGCTTCCGCTTCGGCCTTCCCTTGTTTTGCCGCTTCTTCATCCACAGGCGAGTATCCTTTTATAAGATCCTCAAGCTGCTTTATCGAGGCTTCGTTGGCCTGGCCGGCAGCTGCGGCTTTATCCAGCTCATCTCTGCAGTCATCTATTGCCTTATTCAGCCCGATGACCTCCTTTCCTATCTCTTCGATGCGCTTTTCCGCTTCGGCTTTGCTCTCAAATGAAAGTCCCTGTCTTACCGAATCGTAGGTGGCCTTTTCTGCGGACAGCGTTGAATCTATTTCTGAAGACCGGTCGCTGAGGTCTTTCAGTTCCGCTCTTTTGTTTTCGAGCTGTTCTCTGAGTCCCGGCAGTTCTAAGCTTATAGTATTTGCCTTTTCAGCCTTTTCTTTCAGCTCCTTCTCCTTATCACGCATTTCGGAAAGCTCATCACCAAGTTTTACAGACTCATTTTCCGCGAGCTTCTTTGCTTCATCAAGGTCTTCCGTTCCGCATACCTCGAGCGATGAAGATAACGCGTTCTTTATGAGCTCATCCATCTCGCCTTTGATCTGCTGAACGGCTCCTGTTATATCCAGTGCGGCCTCACGCGAGCTTTCCATCTTCA
>JAFUGO010000198.1 GCA_017469325.1 Mogibacterium sp.
GCATGTGGGCGTTTCGAGACTGATCGACGTGGAAGAACTGCTTATAATCGCGGCCGAGCTCCTTAACAGCAACCCGAATCTTTACGTGGACATATCGTGGGTGTTCTATGAAAATTACGTAAGAGGCGCGATCATGCACCGGGGAGAGGATAATGACATCTACGCCGACATGTGGGCGGCCCTGATCGAAAAATACTCCGACAGATTCATGATCGGAAGCGACAAGGTCGGCCACTGGGCCGAGTATCCTCAGGAGATCGTAAAGTATTACGTTCTGCTCGACAAGCTAAAACCTGAGACAGCCGCAAAGCTGTGCAGAGAAAATATATTGTCGATCATCAAAAAGCACTAAATAAGCACAATTCATATCGGGAAAGGAGGACAAGATGATAAGTGACCGCGAGGCCGCTCTAAGCGTTTCGTTATTTTGCAGGCTCAATATCAGAGCAAAGCTGACATCCCCGCTCAGAGGAAGCGACATCGGACTGATGTTTTACCTCGCAAGCGAGGAGACCGAGCATACTGCAGCCGCAGCCGCGACATTCTTTATGGTCAGCAGGGCTGCCGTATCCGGGATGGTCAAATCGCTCCTCAGCAAGGGACTGATAGTGAAGGAACAGTCAGATGTTGATGCCAGAAACTATATCCTGAGTCTGACGGAAGAAGGTAAGAAGATCCAGAAGATCGTGGAGGAAGCCTATGAGAAAAGAGTGCGCGTTCTCCGGGACAAGCTTGGCGACGAGGACTTTGAAACCTTCATACAGCTGCTCGGACGAGCAAACGGAGTAATATCTGACGAGCTGGGCCTCTGAATCAATAGATAAGAGCAATACCGCGTTCAGAGGGCATAGCGCATATCTATTGTTAATTTTGTTAATTAATCAGTAAAATCATACGGTGAATGGTTAATTATGATAACCATTTTTTTATTTGCTTTTTCCGGAGGAGGATCTGGAATGAAGGACATTCTGGTGTTATCACACTGCATTCTCAACAACGCGGCCAAGGTCTCGCAGGACGAGTCTCTGCTTGCGGAGGAATATGAGCAGAGAAAGAGGCTCCTTGAGCTTGCGCTGGATAAGGGCGTCCAGCTGCTTCAGCTGCCGTGTCCGGAGTTTACGCTATATGGCTCCAGAAGATTCGGGCATGTGAAGGATCAGTTCATGCATCCTCGTTTCATCAGAGAATCGGAAGAGATGCTAAAGCCGATGTTCGACCAGATGGAAGAGTACAGCTCATATCCCGGCGATTTCAGGATCATCGGCGTCATTTCCGTTGAAGGGAGCCCTTCGTGCGGCTCACGGCTTACCTGCAGAGCGGACTGGAAGGGCGAGATCTGCTCTCTGCCGGACGAGCCTGTGATGGCAAACGAGCCGGGCGTCTTTATGGAGATCATCATCGACGGGATCGGGAAAAGAGGTCTGGACATACCGGTCGTCACGATGGAAGAAGCAATAGGTATTATGGAAAATCTGAAATAAAAAGTGAGGTCAAAATGGAAAAGAAAAGAACTTACGTACTCGCGTTCTGCGGAGTAGCGATCGCAATGAACATCGTCCTCGGTATCATTACCGGAGCTCTCGGTAGTCCTCTGTATATGGATACCCTCGGCACAGTGCTCACAGCTGTTCTGGCAGGCGCTGTTCCTGCTATGATAGTCGGACTTCTGTCCAACGTCATCACAGGACTCATCTACAGCGTATCGGACATCCCGTTCGCGCTGGTAAATGTAGCTGTAGGTCTCATCGTCGGTCTGGCTGCCAAGAAGTGGGATTTCACCCTTCCGGTAGCTATTATCCTCGGTCTCATCCTCAGCGCTGTATGCCCTGCGATCGGAACTCCTATCGGTATCTACGTCTACGGCGGACTCAACGGTTCCGTGTCCGACATGCTGGTAATGTCCCTTGTTGAAGGCGGAAAGACCATCTTCCAGGCTTCGTTCCTCAGAAACATCGCTTCCAACCTGATCGACAAGGTCGGAACCTGCATCATCGCATGGCTCATCATCAAATATCTGCCGGCTTCATTCAAAGCCAACTTCGGCAAGACTGCCGCATAGGATAAGTAACAAAAATGATAAGATCCGAAAAACTCAGATACAGCTATACTGTATGGGAGAATGAAACGGAAAGCAAAAGAACAGCCCTTGCCGATGTCGATCTGGATATCGGCAAGGGTGAATTTGTTGTTATTCTCGGACGCAACGGATCCGGAAAGTCGACATTCGCCAAGCATCTGAACGCGATACTGGTCCCCGACAGCGGGAGCGTGCTCATCGACGGGAAGAACACTTCTGAGCGAGCCCTGGTAAAGGCGATACGCGATCTCGTCGGAATGACCTTCCAGAATCCGGATAATCAGATAATAGGCACGAGCGTTGAAGAGGACGTTGCCTTCGGCCCGGAGCAGAGGAATGTCGCTCCGGAAGAGATACGCAGCAGAGTAGAGAGCGGGCTTCGGTCCGTAGGACTGCTGGAAAAAAGAAAAGCCTCCCCGTTCAGACTCTCCGGAGGGCAGAAGCAGAGACTCGCGATAGCGGGCACGCTGGCCGCTGACACGGACTGCATAGTCCTTGATGAACCCACGGCGATGCTCGATCCTTCGGCCCGCCGCGAGGTGATAGCGATCCTCCACAGGCTGCATAGTCAGGGAAAGACGATCATTCTCATAACGCACCATACGGATGAAGCGCTCGGTGCAGACAGGATAGTGATAATGAACGGCGGGCAGGTGA
>JAFUGO010000199.1 GCA_017469325.1 Mogibacterium sp.
TATTCGATCTGGGCGGAGGCACACTCGACGCGTATACCGGCAACTACTCGGAGTTCCTCGTAAAACGCGAGGAGCATCTCGAAGCAATGCGCCGCGAGTACGAGAAGCAGCAGGCAGAGATCGCAAGACAGGAAGAGATCATTCGCCGCTTCAAACAGCATGGCACAGATCATCTGGCCAAGCGCGCGGCATCCCGCGAGAATCGACTGGCGATGATACAGATAAAAGAGAAGCCTCAGATAAGGCAGAACAAAATGAAGCTCAACTTTGAAGCCGACTTCAAGAGCGGCGGGGAGGTGCTTGAGGCGGAAGACCTCTCAAAGAGCTTCGGCACAAGAAAGCTGTTCGATCACGCCGGGCTGATGCTCCGCAAGGGAGAGAAGGTCTGCATCATAGGAGACAACGGCATAGGCAAGACGACTCTCCTCAAGATACTCATGGGCATGGAGAAGCCCGATGACGGATATCTGAGGACAGGATATAACGTCAATTTCGGATACTACGATCAGGGGCAGCTTCTGCTCGATGAAAACGAGACAGTGCTGGGCGAGATGAAGAACGCGTATCACCTGTATACGGATACCGAGATGAGGTCGCTGCTGGGGCGTTTTCTGTTCACTGGCGATGATGTGTTCAAGCAGGTAAAGGACCTCTCGGGAGGAGAGAAGGCCAAGCTCTCGCTTCTGAAGCTTATGCTCTCGGGCGCAAACACTTTGGTGCTCGACGAGCCTACGAACCACCTCGACATAGAGTCGAAGGAGATCGTCGAAGAAGCTCTCATGGAATTCGAGGGCACGCTCCTGATAGTCTCCCACGACAGATATCTGCTGAACGTCATACCGGAGAGGATACTCGAGCTCACCGAGCACGGACTGGTCGAGTACAAGGGCAACTTTGACTATTACCTGGAGAAGACCGGGCGCAAAAAACCTGAGGACGATGAGGAAGAGACCGGCTCAGGCAGAAGGGAAGCACCTCAGACGGAACTCGACCGCACACTGAAGCTTGTCAAGGACTCCGAATCCGAGCGGCAGGCAAAAAAGCAGAATGAAGCCGAGGAGCGGAGACGCCGCCGCATGTCTGACAGCATAGAGGACAGGATACACGAGCTCGAGAGCGCAATAGCGGATCTTCAGGATGAGATGATGCAGCCTGAGCACGCCTCGGATGTTGCATGGATGAGCGAAAAGTCGTCGGAACTCGCTGCTTACGAGGCGGAAGTGACCGGGCTTTACGACGAGTGGATGGAGCTCCAGTAATATGAAATCTTTGTGAAAAATTTAAACAATTTCGTTAAAAATTCTACCTAATCGTTGAATAGGTAATAATCGTGTTCTATAATTGTTACATCGAAATAACAAATAAAGGGAGAAGGAGACAGCAAAATGGTATTTGAAAAGATTAAAGAACTCATAGTTGAGCAGCTTGATGTTGATGCTTCAATGGTCACAATGGATACGGATTTCATGAAGGACCTCGAGGCAGATTCTCTTGATGCTGTTGAGATCATACTTGGAGTTGAAGAGGAATACGGGATCGAGATCCCTGATGATGTTGCAGAAAACTTCACAAAAGTAAGCGATATCGTCAACTACGTCGAAGCAAACAAGTAAGAGACGGGAGTGGTGAGACATGAGCAAGACGAAAGTTTCTAATGCGATCATCCGCAGGCTCCCTCGCTACAGAAGATATCTCGGACATCTGCAGACACAAGGTATAAAAAAGGTTTCATCAAATGAGCTCAGTGAAATGATCGGTTACACTGCGTCTCAGATAAGGCAGGATCTCAATACATTCGGCGAGTTCGGCCAGCAGGGGTATGGTTACGAGGTAGACAAGCTTTACAAAGAGATCAACAAGATCCTCGGACTGGACAGAGAGTACACGACTGTAGTCGTAGGTGTTGGTAACCTGGGACAGGCTATCACCAATTACACTTACTATTACAAAATCGGTTTTAATATCATCGGTCTTTTTGATGCTAATCCAAGGATCGTCGGCAATGTCATCAATGACGTAGAGGTCATGGACAGCGCCGGGCTCGAGGATTACGTAAGGAGAGAAAAGATAGATATCGGCATCATATGCGTCAACAGAGAAAACGCCCAGAAGGTGGCGGACGATCTGGTTTCGGGAGGCGTAAAGGGCATATGGAACTTTGCCCCTATCGACCTTGATATCCCGTCAAATGTGGCGCTCGAATCAGTACATCTGTCAGACAGTCTTCACGCTCTGTCATTCATGATCAAGAGCATGAATCAGGAAGGCAGGGACTGATATAAAGATCTGAGTACTAAAAAAATCCCGTAGCCTTTGCTACGGGATTTTGATTATCGGTCGTCAGTTGACTATGCCTCTACAGGTGCTCCTACAGGGCAGTTAGCAGCGCAAGCTCCGCAGTCGATGCAAGCGCTCTCGTCGATAACGTAAGGTGTACCCTCTGTGATAGCCTCTACAGGGCAGTTGCCTGCACAAACTCCGCAGCCGATGCAATCTTCAGTGATCTTATATGCCATAATATTACCTCCTATTAATAATAAATATCTACAGCCGTAGTATAACAAACATCAGACGGCTTGTAAACACCAAAAAAACAAAATAGTACAATCCTACCAAGGCGGTAGGATATAGTAATTGCAACACATACAGCGATTATTCGCTCAGCGGAAAGGGGCTTATGAAAGTCGTTTCATTCACAGGAAAAAGCGGTACGGGAAAGAGTTTTCAGGCCACTGCTCTCGCGCAGAGGAGGGGGTTTGATGCCATCATAGACGACGGACTTCTGATCTACAAGGGCCAGATCGTCGCCGGTCGCTCAGCCAAAAAATGCGCTTCAAAAGCAGCCGCCATGAGGACGGCTCTCTTCAACTACGAGGATCACAGGGAGTCCGTGAAGTCCGCGATAGAGCAGTACGATCCGAAGGTCCTTATGATAATCGGCACATCGGACCGCATGACCGACATAGTGGCTGATCAGCTCGGGATAGGTCCGATAGAAGAGCGCATATATATCGAAGATGTCACCACGGAGGAGGAGCGCAAGATAGCCGCTCACTACAGGATAGATGAGGGCGAGCATGTAATACCTGCTCCGGTCGGGCAGCTCAGGCGCGACTTTGCCGGATACTTCATGGATCCTATCAAGCAGTTCATCGACAAGGCCCGCGGGAATGCCGTGGACGATGAGCGCAAAGAGGAAGAAGAAAACTCCGGCGACCGCACTGTGGTCAGACCGACCTTCAGCTACTTCGGAAGCTTCTCCATAAGCGAGCAGGTCATAAGGGACATAGTGAGGATATGCGCTGAAAAGTACGAGTCGCACCTTGCCGTCGTCGACAGGATGAACAACGGAAAGCAGACCAATATGGCTGTCACTGTCGATGTGATGGCGATAAGGGATCCCGAATCCATTGACAAGTGCATCGGCCTTCAGGGCGATGTATTTAACGCACTTTCCGAGATGACGGCCTTCACCATAGAGAGCGTAAACGTAAGGATAAGAGATATAGTAAAGGACAGAGAGGAGATGCTGTCGAGAAGACTGCACTAAAGATGATAAAGATAGACAACGTAAAGGATCTTGATCTGACTCACATATTCGAGTGCGGGCAGTGCTTCAGATGGGTGCCTGACGGCAGCGGATCGTATATCGGTGCCGCGGGCTCTTTTTCTGCGAGGATCAGCCTCGAAGGAGCTTCACTGATCATTGATGCCACGGGAGGCGATGAATCCTTCTGGAGGCGGTACTTTGACCTGGACACGGATTACGGCGAAATAAAGAGAAAGCTTACCGGAACGGAGCCCCGCATCGGGCCGGCGACGGAGTACGGATGCGGCATACGCATACTCAACCAGGACCTGTTCGAGACTCTGATCTCGTTCATAATATCGCAGAACAACAACATCCCGAGGATAAGAAAGAACATCGAATCGATCTGCGAAATGTACGGCGAGAAGATAGAGGGGAGCAGCCGGAGGACTTTCCCGAAAGCTGAAGTACTGGCAGAAGCCGATGTGGACGATCTCGCGTCTCTCAGGCTGGGATACAGGAGCGCATACATAAAGGCCAGCGCGGAGAGGTTCCTGAAAGAGGGAAGCCCCGGGACGCGCGAGGAGCTTCTGGCATTCCACGGCATAGGACCGAAGGTGGCCAACTGCATAATGCTCTTCGGTCTGCGCGACACGGCCGCGTTCCCGATAGACACATGGGTGAGGCAGATAATGAACGATATGTACGGCTTCGACATAAAGGATACGAAGGGCATGCAGGCCTTCGCGGCGGAGAAATTCGGAGACTATGCGGGCTACGCGCAGCAATATCTTTTCTATTATTACAGGGACGGTAAAAAGATGTCGAATTCTTCACACTGAAGTGTTGACATGCCCTGTAGGCATGAGTACAATATGTTTTGGTAATTGGCACTCAAACATACAGAGTGCTAACAGATACAGGATATCAGGAGGCATAAAATGAGCATTGGAATCAAACCACTCGGCGCAAGAGTAGTTATAAAGAAAATGGAAGCAGAAGAGAAGACAGAAGCAGGACTGCTCCTGAGCGGAAGCGCAAAAGAAAAGCCGCAGCAGGCTGAGGTCCTGGCAGTAGGTCCGGGAACAGAAGACGAGCCAATGGAGCTCAAGGTAGGCGACATCGTTATCTTCAGCAGATACGGCGGAAACGACCTCAAGTACAAGGGTACTGAATATACAATTATCAGTCAGAAAGACATCCTCGCGGTAGTTGAGTAATTGCTGCGGGTGCATATATAAGGAGGATTACAAATGGCTAAAGAACTTTATTATGGCGAGGACTCCAGAAGAAGTCTTCTTGCCGGAGTAGACAAACTTGCAGATACAGTAAAGATCACTCTCGGACCTAAGGGCAGAAACGTTCTGATCGAAAGATCATACGGATCACCGCTGATCACAAACGACGGCGTTACGATCGCAAGAGAGATCGAGCTCGAAGATCAGGTAGAGAACATGGGCGCTCAGCTCGTTAAGGAAGTTGCCACAAAGACAAACGATGTCGCAGGCGACGGAACAACAACAGCTACTCTGCTCGCACAGAGTATCATCAGAGAGGGCTTCAAGAACGTAACAGCAGGCGCAAATCCGATGATCCTCAAGAAGGGTATCGCAGAGGCCGTAGGCGCTGCAGTTGAGAACCTCAAGTCCGCAGCAAAGCCTGTAGACGACAAAGCAGCTATCGCACAGGTAGCATCCGTTTCGGCTAACGACACAGAGATCGGCGAGCTCATCGCTGAGGCTATGGAGAAGGTCGGCAAGGACGGCGTCATCACAGTTGAAGAGTCGAAGACTCTCGGCACATCTCTCGACGTTGTTGAGGGACTGCAGTTCGACCGCGGATATCTTTCACCTTACATGGCAAACAACGAGAAGATGGAAGCAGTAATGAACAAACCTTTCATCCTGCTCACAGATAAGAAGCTCAGCAACATCCAGGACATCATTCCGCTGCTCGAGGGAATCATGAAGGCCGGCAGAAGCCTGCTGATCGTAGCAGAGGATGTTGACGGCGAGGCTCTCGCTACTCTCGTTCTCAACAAGCTGAGAGGAACCCTCGATGTAGTAGCTGTAAAGGCACCTGGATTCGGCGACAGACGTAAGGCTATGATGGAAGACATCGCTATCCTCACAGGCGGCGTCGTTATCTCCGAAGAGCTCGGATATGAACTCAAGGAAGCTACTATCGATATGCTTGGACAGGCTGAGACTATCAAGGTCAACAAGGACAACACAGTTATCGTAGGCGGCGCAGGCAGCAAGGATGAGCTCGAGGCAAGGATCGCCCAGATCAAGGCTTCGATCGAAGAGACAAGCTCTGAATTCGACAGAGAAAAGCTGCAGGAGAGACTGGCTAAGCTGAGCGGCGGCGTTGCAGTGATCAACGCAGGAGCTGCTTCCGAGACAGAACTCAAAGAAAAGAAGCTCAGACTCGAGGACGCTCTCAACGCAACAAAGGCTGCAGTTGAAGAGGGTATCGTCGCAGGCGGCGGAGTATCCCTCATCAGAGCTATCGAGGCAGTCAAGGCATATGCTGACAAGCAGGAAGGCGATGTAAAGACAGGCGCCAAGATCGTAGAGAGAGCTCTCGAAGAGCCTGTAAGACAGATCGCTGAAAATGCCGGATTTGACGGCGCTGTAGTAGTCGCTGAGGTCAAGAAGGCAGAAGGCAATGTCGGATTCAATGCTGCAAACGAGAAGTATGAGGACATGATCGCAGCAGGAATCGTAGACCCTGTAAAGGTCACAAGATCCGCACTGCAGAATGCCGCATCCGTAGCAGCAATGCTGCTGACCACAGAGGCAGGCATCACACAGATCAAAGAGCCTGAACCTCCGATGGCACCGCAGGGCGGCGGCATGGGAATGATGTAAGGAACGTTTCCCGCACATGAGGTCCCCGGCATCCGAAGATGCCCGGGTTGCAATATGAAAAGGACAGGTGTCCCGGTGGTAAATACCACCGGGACGTTTTTTATGCCCGCTCCGACTTCCGTCCCCGGGGGCCGATTTCATCATTCGGGACGGAAGTTTCATGGCTCGTGCACGCTCCGACTTCCGTCCCCTGGGGCCGATTTCGACGTTTGGGACGGAAGTATCTTGCCCAGTACCCGTTCCGACTTCCGTCCCCGGGGTCCGTTTTCACCATTTGGGACGGAAGATTTATGCCCGGTGCCTGCTCCGACTTCCGTCCTCCTGGGCCCGTTTTCATCATCTGGGACGGAAGTATCTTGTCCGGTACCCGGCTCCGAAAAATGGTTTAGTCAGGTCCAGAATTGAGTGTAAATTTCCTTTAGGCAAATGATACGGTCTGCTCCGAGAACCCCGCGCTGGTGACGGGCACCTCCA
>JAFUGO010000200.1 GCA_017469325.1 Mogibacterium sp.
GGTACGTTCAAGGTATCTGGGCGATGAAGGCGTTAAGCCTCTCGACGAATTCGTGAGCGCGATCTGCGAAGAGATCCGCACAAAAGAAATCCGCAAAATCGAGAAGAAGGACGCATAACAGCCTTAAACATGGTATACTAATGGAGGTGTCTGAAGGGCCGGTCCCCGAAGGCACTTCCATTAAAAAATCTAGAAAAAGAGGAAACCTTTATGGCAGTAAAATATAAAAGAGTCCTTATAAAAGTAAGCGGAGAGGCGCTTGCCGGAGGCGATCACTTCGGAGTGAATGATGCAGAACTCGGCAAGGTCGCAGCTCAGATCAAAGAGATCAGAGACGCCGGCGTAGAGGTCGGAGTCGTATGCGGAGGAGGCAACTTCTTCAGAGGCCGTACAGGCGGCAACATCGACAAGCCGACAGCCGATTACATGGGGATGCTGGCTACCGTAATGAACGGACTGGCACTTCAGGACGCGCTTCTCTCGGCAGGATGCCCGGCAAAGCTGATGACATCCATAGAGATCCGCGACATGGCTGAAGGCTACGCAAGGCGCAAGGCTCTCGATTATCTGGAAGAGGGCAAGGTCGTGGTATTCGGAGGAGGCACGGGATCGCCGTTCTTCACGACAGACACGACGGCCGCACTGAGAGCCGCAGAGATCGGAGCTGACGTGCTCCTGCTCGCAAAGAACATCGATGCGGTATACTCCGCAGATCCTAAGACGAACCCTGACGCAGAGCGCTTCTCAGAGCTCTCGTACATGGATATAATCGAAAAAGACCTCAAGGTGATGGACCTCACGGCGGCAACGCTCTGCAAGGATACCGGCACCAAGATATACGTATTTGCTCTCAAGGAAGAGGGCAATCTGATGAAGGTTATTAACGGCGAAAATGTAGGAACGCTCATCCAGTAGCGTCCGGCTCAGAATGGAGGAATATCATGGCTAAAAAAACACTTGATGAAAGAATAGAAGGCGCAAAGAGCTTTCTTAAAGAAAACCTCAACACCGTAAGAGCGGGCAGAGCCAATCCGGCACTTCTCGACAAGGTAATGGTAAACTATTACGGTTCACCAACACCACTCAAGGCGCTCGCGAACATTTCGGTGCCTGATCCGAGAACTCTGATGATCTCGCCGTTCGACCCTAAGTCGATCTCGGATATCGAAAGAGCTATCAACGAAGCCAACATCGGCATCAACCCTGCAAACGACGGCAAGGTGATCAGACTGGCTATCCCTCAGCTCACAGAGGAGAGACGTAAAGAGCTCACAAAGGTAGTTAAGAACTACGGCGAAGAAGCTAAGGTAGCGGTAAGAAACCTCAGAAGAGATGCCAACGACGAGCTCAAGAAGGCTGAGAAGGCCGGCGAGCTGACAGAAGACGACCTCAAGGATGAGCTCGAAGAAACTCAGAAGACCATCGAGAAGGCCATCAAGGACGTCGATGAGATCATTGCCGACAAGGTAAAGGAGCTCATGGAAGTCTAGTATCGGCATTTTTCTGATAAGCTTTAGAAGCGCTTTACAGCCTGAAGCAATATAGGAGTTTTAAAGTGAAAGGTACATATTTCGCAAAAGAAAGCCCATATATGTACCTTTTGTTGCGTATTTTGATAGATAAACAAAGGATCCAATGGATAAAAGACCTATACCCACACACATTGGAATAATAATGGACGGAAACGGACGCAGGGCAAAGGCTCACGGCGTTCCGCGCGTAATGGGGCACAATGCCGGCATGCAGTCGATGAAGAAGATTGTCATCGCCTCGTCGAACCTGGGCATCAAGTACCTCACGGTGTACGCTTTCTCGACTGAGAACTGGAAGCGCAGCACCGAGGAGGTGAGTGGCATATTTAATCTTATCGTTAAGTATGTCAATTCCGAGCTCGAGGAGCTTGATGAGAACAACGTGCATATCAATATCTTCGGCGAATACGACATGCTGCCTAAGGCATCGGTGGATGCCATCAATAAGATGGTCGGAAGACTGCAGGACAACGACGGGCTCGTATTCAATATCGCGCTCAATTACGGAGGACGCGATGAGATAGTAAGGAGCGTGAAGGAGCTGGCTGCGGAATGCGCCGCGGGCAGGCTCGATCCGGCAGAACTTACCGAGGATGACATCTCAAGGCATCTGTACTCGGGCAGCGCTCATTTCGATGTTCCGGATCCCGATCTTATCATCAGGACCAGCGGGGAGGAGCGTATGTCCAACTTCCTTACATGGCAGGCGGCATACAGTGAGCTGATGTTCACGGACACGCTCTGGCCGGACTTCACTCCTGAGGAATACGCAGAGATGATAGACGCATACGCGAACCGCGACCGCAGATTCGGCGGACGCGCGAAGGAAGATAAATAAGGAGATCATTTGATGAAGACCCGAATCATTTCAGGATTTGTGATGGCGCCGCTTCTGGTGGTGCTGTATCTGGGCGGATGGTGGCTCTGGGCCGCTGCGCTCATAATCGCGCTCATGGGCATCCATGAATTCTGCAACGGATGGGAAAACATAGACGTCCATCCGTCAAAGCCGGTCAGCTATGTCATGACATGCCTTCTTTTCGCTCTGACGTTCGTGGTGGGCGGTTTCAGCAAGACCGCGATAAGCTCTGTTCCCGCATACTTCAACAACATGATGCTTATATGCATCTGGCTGTTTGTGGCGGTAGCGGCAGGACTTATCTACGGATGGAAGATAAACGAGCGCGGGGCATATGACGCTGCCGCGACCGTAACGGGCCTCGTATACATCCCGTTCTTCACATATCACATGGTGCTCATAGACATGACCGACTACAGCCTCTTCATATGGATAGTCGTCATTGCCGCGTTCGGTTCGGACATCTTCGCATACTTTACCGGGTACTTCCTCGGAAAGCACAAGATGGCACCGAATTTGAGCCCTAAGAAGACCATTGAGGGAGCGGTCGGCGGACTCGTCGGAAGCTCCGTACTGGCATGGACTTTCGGAATGATCTTCATGAGAGAGATGGCTCTTGTGTGCCTGGTCCTCGGTCTGGTGGGCGGAGCGGCCGGAATGGCGGGAGACCTCACGGCTTCGGCTTTCAAGCGCAAGATGGGTATAAAGGACTACGGCAAGCTGATCCCGGGACACGGCGGCATCATGGACAGATTCGACAGCGTCATATTCGTAGCGCCTGTCGTATACTACGCGATCTGCGCGATGACGGGTATACTCAACATCTGATGATGCGCACTGCATAATAGAGGAGACTTAGAGATTTGAAAACCGCGATTTTGTTTGTAATAATGCTGCTGGTGCTCGTCATTCCGCAC
>JAFUGO010000201.1 GCA_017469325.1 Mogibacterium sp.
GGCATCGTAGACAAGGACAAGATCGTCGACAACAGCCGCATGACCGAGGGAGACATCATCATAGCTCTACCTTCGAGCGGTGTGCATTCGAACGGCTTCTCACTTGTGCGCAGAGTATTCGCTCTCGACAAGCCTGACCTGATGGCGATGAGAGCGGGCAACACGGCACTCGGCGGAAAGTCGCTCAGCGAGACACTGCTCGAGCCTACAAAGATCTACGTCAAGCCTGTGCTCAAGCTCATCGAAGAGATCGGCGTCGAGAATGTGAAGGGCATTTCGCACATCACGGGCGGCGGATTCTACGAGAACATCCCTCGCACCATCCCGGCCGGACTCTGCGCAAGGATCGTAAAGAGCACCGTCAGAGTGCTCCCGATATTCGACCTCATTCAGGCGGTCGGAGTCATCGACGAGCGCGACATGTTCAACACCTTCAACATGGGAGTCGGCATGACGATCATCGTATCGCTGCAGGACGCGGCACGCGCGCTTGAGGTCCTGAAAGAAAACGGCGAGGACGCCTATGTCATAGGCGAGATCGTACGCGGACAGGAAAAGATTGTCATCGAATAGCATACGATCTTTGGTATAATACAGACAGAAATTATTCACTCGGCAGCGGAGGGACAAATGGAAGACAAAGCACGGATCGCCGTAATGGTCAGCGGCGGAGGCACCAATCTGCAGGCGCTCATCGACGCGCAGAATTCGGGCCTCATCGAAAAAGGCGAGATAGTTCTCGTGATATCCAACAGAGAGGACGCTTATGCTGCCGAGCGTGCGCGCAAAGCCGGCATCGAGACCTTTGTAATAACACGCAAGGCGAGCGGAGGCCAGCAGGGTTTTGAAGAAGCGGTCAGGGAGCTGATCGACTCAAGGAACATCGACCTCATAGTCCTTGCCGGATTCCTCATGATCCTGAGCGAAGACTTTGTGACATACTACGATCACCGCATAATCAACATCCATCCGTCGCTCATCCCGTCGTTCTGCGGAGACGGATTCTACGGCATCAAGCCGCATGTCGCCGCGCTCGAGAGAGGGGTGAAGGTGACGGGAGCCACGGTGCATTTCGTGAACGAGATCGCCGACGGCGGAGAGATCATCGCCCAGAAGGCGGTCAATGTTGAGGACGGAGATACTCCTGAGGTGCTGCAGAGGCGCGTCATGGAGCAGGCCGAGTGGCTCATCCTTCCGGTGGCGGTCGCAAAGCTCTGCCGCAAGATCGTAAAAGAAAGAAATAAATAAACGGAGCGCGGGGATATCGCGCCCCGCCTCCATTGCATGACTACATCCCCAAAGGAGAAAACCGACATGAATGTTTACAAGACAGACAGCTTCAGAGATGCGGTGGAGGGTAATGCGTACCCGGGCCGCGGGATCGTGGCCGGACAGTCCTGCGATGGCACAAAAGCGGTCATCGCATATTTTATTATGGGACGCTCGGACAACTCCAGAAACCGCGTTTTCGCGCTGAAGGACGGAGCCGTATACACGGAGCCTTTTGACGCTTCGAAGGTAGAGGACCCGAGCCTCATAATCTACGCGGCTGTCAGGACTTTTGAAAACCATCTCATCGTGACTAACGGTGATCAGACGGATACGATCTACGACGGACTTGCCTCGGGCAAGAGCTTCTATGAGGCGCTGGAGTCGCGCTGCTTTGAGCCGGATGCTCCTAACCTCACTCCGCGCATCAGCGCAGAGGTCGTGTTCGGCGGCGAAGCCGATGCTCCGTTCAAGTATAGAATGAGCATTCTCAAGAGCGCCGACGCGGAGGGCAAGGCCTGCAACCGCTACGGCTATGACTACAGCCCGCTTCCGGGTGTCGGTCACTTTATCCATACATACGAATGCAACGGCAGCCCGCTGCCGACGTTCCAGGGCGATCCGCGCCGCGTGGCAATCCCTGATGACATCGACGCGTTCGCTGATGAGATCTGGAACGCGCTCGATGCGGACAACAAGATCTCGCTGTACGTCCGCTATACGGATTCAGCGAGCGGCGCAGTCGAAGAGCGCGTAATCAACAAGAACCGCTGATCCCGGGACAGATACCCTTTCCGGCCGCATGCGCCGGAATAAGAATAATAGTGTTAAATAATAGTACTTTACAAGGACTTGGAGATAGCAATGAAAGAATTTGAACTCAAATACGGATGCAATCCGAATCAGAAGCCCGCAAGGATCTTTATGGAAGGCGGCGCCGAGCTGCCTTTGGAGGTCGTCAACGGGCGTCCGGGCTACATCAACTTTCTGGACGCGCTCAATTCGTGGCAGCTCGTTCGAGAGCTCAAGGAAGCTCTCGGTCTGCCGGCTGCAGCATCGTTCAAGCACGTCAGCCCGGCAGGCGCCGCCATCGGCCTCCCGCTGAGCGACAAGCAGAAGAAAGCCTGCTTCGTCGACGACATCGAGGGACTCGACGAGTCGCCTCTGGCATGCGCTTACGCGAGAGCGCGCGGCACGGACCGCATGTGCAGCTTCGGAGACTGGATCGCTCTGTCTGATGTATGCGACGCCGCAACAGCCCGCATCATCAAGCGTGAAGTCAGCGACGGAGTCATCGCGCCGGGTTACACCGACGAGGCACTTGAGCTCCTGATGCAGAAGAAGAAGGGCGGATACAACATCGTCAGGATCGATCCGGATTACATGCCGCCTGAGAAAGAGAAGAAGCAGGTCTTCGGAGTCACCTTCGAGCAGGGCCACAACTTCTTTAAGATCGACCGCGAGCTTCTCGGCAACGTCGTGACTGAGAAGAAGGATCTGCCGGAGGAGGCGGTACGCGATCTCGTCGTCGCGCTCATAACGCTCAAGTATACCCAGTCGAATTCCGTATGCTA
>JAFUGO010000013.1 GCA_017469325.1 Mogibacterium sp.
AGATAGTATTGATGATGACCGCGAGCTGTCCGGTCCCCTCCATGATGCCTCCGAACATCATGGCGATCATTGTCATGAGGATCGAGCTTGCCATGTTCATCAGACCGCCTGTCGAAAGAAGGTCTACCAGAGCCTCAACATCGCTTTCCATCGTGTATCCGTTGAGCGAAACATCCAGTATAGCTCCGAGATCCACCCCGTTCTGAACAAACGGAGCCATCACAGCTGCTACCAGGAATCCGAGTGTGATACCCGGGATAGCCGGCACCTTGAGCGCTATAGCAAGTATAACGACGACCGGCGGCAGGAGCAGCAGCGGGCTTATATTGAAGGATGCTTTGATCCCGTCCATTATCACCGTTGCCTGCGAGGCGTCAAGAGAGCCTCCCGAGGCATGCATGAAGCCGTATATTCCAAAGAAAACAAGAGAGATCACGTATGCGACAAGAGTGGACTTCAGCATGTATTTGACATGAGTGAATACGTCCGTGCCCGCCATTGCCGGAGCCAGATTGGTCGTATCGGACAGAGGCGACAGCTTGTCACCGAAATAGGCTCCCGCAAGGACAGCTCCCGCGGTAGGTCCGAGCGGCATTCCAAGGCCCTGACCTATTCCGATAAGGGCGAGTCCCATGGTGCCCATCGTGCCCCATGATGTTCCCGTTGCCAGTGAAGTTATCGAGCAGATAAGGACTGTTGCCACAAGGAATATCTTCGGGCTCAGAAGCTTCAGGCCGTAATAGATCATCGTAGGTATGGTTCCGGATATGAGCCACGCTCCGATCATCATGCCGACTATGGCAAGGATCAGTATTGACTGCATGGCCTTGGATATGCCGTCTACCATCATCTTCTCGATGTCGGACCACTTGTAGCCGAGCACCATGGCCATTATGGCAGCTATGATGACCCCGATAAACATCGGGATATGCGGATCGACCTCAAACACCTTGATGCCGAAAAACATCACCACCACCAGACCGGCGAATGTCAGCAGCGCCTGATAAAGCTTCGGTTGTTTAACTTCTCTTTCCTCGATAAATATATTTCTCATCGTCTCCCCGTTTCCTTTTTGCATCAGTAATATGGATATGTTGTGTTATGATTACAGAACATATTACCATATATTGAGTCTTTTGGAAAATAATATTTAAAAAAGGGGTTTTTCGCCCCTTTAAGTCATATGTCACTTGCGCGGACCTATAAACTCTCTGAGTATGGCGTTGTCAGGGACCGCTTCCGTGCTCTCTATAGGTTCAAAGTACTTGATGAACGTCAGTATCCTCTGAGCCTCGTCATATTGTTCGCTTGATGCCGGAATGGCTTTCAGCAAAGGCTCCGCAAACGCCTTTAGCATGTTGGTCTCGTAGACCGTACTGGAGTTGAACACCACATCGGCAGACGAGCTGTACGGGAACACATTGACGCTCTCTCCCGCTCTGACCTTAGGCCACATCTCGAGAGTGTATTCTGCGCTGTATCCTCTGAACTGGTTATCTCTTACAATACGGCGCAGCAGCCTGGCGTCGGCGGTCGAGATCCTGTTGTGCCTGTCCATGGCTATCTGAGTGAGCGGGCTGATATAGATCTTGAACTTGTCTCTCCTAGGGATGTTCTCGGTCAGTACGTCGTTGAGGCTGTGGATGCCCTCGATCACGAGGATCTGTCCTTTCTTAAGTGTGGTCTTTCTCTTTCCGAAGATCTTGCATCCGCTGATGAAGTCGAATTCAGGTATGTCCACTTCTTTGCCTGCAAGGAGGTCTTCCATCTGCTGATTGAAAAGCTTGCGGTCGAGCGCGTCGAGGCCTTCAAAGTCCGGCTTGCCGTCCGGGCCTACCGGATTGTCCTTTCTCTCAACAAAATAGTCATCCGTGCCGAGATACAGAGGCGCTTCGCCTGTGAGTCTTTCAAGCTCAGAGCACAGTCTCTTTGCGGTGGTCGTCTTGCCGCTGCTGGACGGGCCGGCTATGAGCGCTACCTTCTTTTTCATTTCGACTATCCTGCTCGCAAATTCCTCGAGCTGCCTTGCCTGCAGCCATTCGCTTGCGCGGATCACTCCGTCGGCATTTCCTTCCCGGATCTGCTCATTCAGATCGGCAAGATACTCTATGCCGCTGTATTTACGGAGTCTTTTACTTTCAGCGTACGCCTCATACAGCTTATCGTCGTTCCGGTAAGCCGGAATGGTGTGACCGTGAAGAGCGTTCGGAAGTCTCAGCAGAACGCCGTTCCTGTACGGTCTGAGGTCAAAGAGGCTGACATCACCCGATGACGGAAGCAGACTGGTATACATGCAGTTGCGGTAATTATGCAGATTCGCGATATCTATGGTCTCTTCCGGATCTCTCGCCTCAAGCAGCCTTGCCTTCTCGGGATAACCGAGCGAGCGCCACTTCTCCATGGCATGCCTGACCGTATCGTGCTCGATGACTATCTCGGTATCGTGCGCGATGATCTTCTCCATCTTATCCCTTATCTTATGGATGTCAGACGGCGTGAGTCTTGCCCCGTCAAGGTTGATATAACTGAAATAACCCTGATTGAGTGAATTGCCTATAGTCACGTCCACATCACCGAAAACACTCTTTACCGCTTTCAGGTAAATGAGTATCGCAGTGTTGTGATATGCGCGTTCTTCAGTGAAGTTTTTTATTCTGAAATCTCCGGCCATAACTATCCCCTTTGCACCCTGTTTTGCCTTCATTTATCATTGCCATTTTACCACTATTCAATTGACTAACAACACCCCATGAACTAAAATAAAACTAATATGTAGGTATCGGTTTCCATACAATTATATATACAAGAAATCGGATCACAGTTTTATCGTAGGGAGGGATTTATTAATGAAGAAGGAATATGAACCTTTATTCACCCCTTGGAAGATCGGCAACGTGGAGATCCCTAACAGGATCGTCCAGACATCTATGGGCGGCACATCGCTGTTCGGATGGCTCGAGCCTTGCCACTTCGACAAGGAAGCTGCTCACCACATCCTCGGACGTGCGCAGGACGGTGTAGGTCTGGTACTTCCGGGCATGCAGTGCGTAAGAGACACGATGGGCAGAAGATGGCTCTATCAGAACAAAAAGATGTTCAAGGATCTTGCTGAATGGATGCCTGAGTTCCACAAGACAGGCTCCAAGCTGTTCATCCAGCTCGCAGGCGGATTCGGACGTTCGATGGCCATCAACGACATGTTCGTAAAGATGCTCGAAAACAAAGCATTCGGCGCTGTTGCCAAGCCTTTCGTGGATATCGAGTACTGCTGCGCTTCCGCGGGCGAGACTCCTAACAGATGGTATCCTTCGATCAAATCCAGAATGATGACCATCGAAGAGATCCACGAGATGGTAGAAGCTTTCGCAAAGACAGCTAAGCTCTGCAAAGATGCAGGCGTTGACGGCGTAGAGATCCACGCTGTTCATGAGGGCTACCTCCTCGACCAGTTCACTCTCGCC
>JAFUGO010000014.1 GCA_017469325.1 Mogibacterium sp.
CTTAAGTGCCTTAATGATGCGCTCGGTATTCTGCTTTCTGAGCTTTTCCTTTAATGAGCCCGGCCATTTCTCTATATGGAATGCCATCCAGTTGTGTATCATATGGCACTTCGGCACATAGTGATAGCCGGCATTCACAAAATCGTAATCCGCAAATTCCTCAGGGGACACATCGAGACAGTTTTCTGTGTCGACTATATCTGCCTCAACTCCCAGAAGGACCTTGATCTTCGGGAACACCATCTTTGCCTCGGCGATCTTCCGCCTCATCTCGGGTATCTTTTTCGGATCGAGGCCATAATAATCCGAAGGACCGTGATCGGTTATCGCGATCGAGTCGAGCCCCTGCTTTGCGGCTGCACGCACGTTATCTATTATCCGGCCCTTTCCGTGAAGGTATGGACCCAGATGCGAATACACTGTATGCGTATGATGATCGAATAAAAGTCTGAATTCCATTTTTCTCTACAGGCTGCAGTTTATCAGCCTCACCTCGGGCTCCAGCGTTATGCCCGAATCCTCATATACCTTTTCTCTTACGTGTCTCATGACGCCGAGCACGTCTTCGCAGCTCGCGCCTCCCCTGTTGATGACAAAGCCCGAATGCTTCTCTGAGACCTCCGCGCCTCCGACTCTGTATCCCTTGAGTCCGGACTGTTCTATCAGCGCCGCGGCATATCCTCCGACGGGTCTCTTAAAAGTGCTTCCGGCGCTCGGATAATTGACCGGCTGCTTTGCGTTCCTCCTGCCCTGAAGCTCTGACACCCTTTTCGCGATTTCTGCGGGATCGTCCATCGAGAGCTTCATCTCTGCCGACAGGATGATCATATCGCCTTCTTCCGCTTTGCTGTGGCGGTACGAGAACTGCATATCCTCATTGCTGAGTGTGCGGACCCGGCTTCCGTCACGGTCCATCACCCTGACGGAACTGACAACATCCTTTATCTCTCCGCCGTAGGCTCCCGCGTTCATGAAGACCGATCCGCCTATGCTTCCCGGAATGCCGCTCGCGAACTCAAAGCCTGAAAGTCCCCGTTCAGTCAGGAACGCTGCCGTACGTGACATGAGCACCGCTGCTCCGGCTCTTACTATCCTCGGATCGTACTTGTTCTGCATCAGCATCTCGTACTCACCGGTCAGCTTTATCACTATGCCCGGATATCCTTCGTCGGCTACCAGCAGGTTCGATCCGTTTCCGACTATTATATGCTCCGCGCCGGTCTCACTTACAGTCCGCAGAACGGTGGTGAGCTCGTAGTCGTTGCCGGCAAGGACCAGTGCCGCTGCGGGTCCACCGATGCGAAAAGAAGTATGCCTGCTCATGGGCTCATCAAAAAGCACATGTTTGGCAGGCAGCATCTCTTTCAAATGATCTATGGCTTTCTGTGTTGTCATTATCTAATCGTGCGTCTCTCTGTCTTTATCTTCTTCGATCATGCGCTTCACCTCTTCGCGGTTGACAGTGCGTTCATGATCGTTGTGGTCATATGCGAATTTATGCTTTGAAATATCTTTCTTTTCTTTTCTGAAACGTGAGAACAGCGACGGCTGTTCCTTCTTATCGGCCTCGAGATCTATCTCGTCATCCTCGATCCCATATGGTTCAAGGCTGAAATAGTACGAGGTGTGAGTGTTCTTTTCTTTTCTTCTGAGGCTCGATACCATGAGCTTATCCGCGTATCTGTAGAAGACCGCAAACACAGGCACCGCCAGCGCCATCCCCGCGAAACCGAAGAGACCGCCGCCTATCAGTACAGATACAAGCACCCAGAAACTGCTTATTCCTATGGCATTGCCGACGATCTTCGGACCGATGACGTTGCCGTCGAGCTGCTGAATGATGATCACTATCACGATGAAGTACAGCGCATCCACCGGATTCTCAAGCAGGAGTATGAATACCGAAGGGATCGCTCCGATGAACGGGCCGAAGAACGGTATGACGTTTGTGACTCCCACGATAAGGCTTATCATGAGCGCAAACGGGATAGCGCAGATCTTGAGTACTATGAACGTGAGCACTCCGATGATGAACGAATCTATGATACGGCCGACGATAAACCCGATGAAGGTCTCGTTGACTATGTTTGCGAACTCATAAAGCGCCGCTTTGCGCTTCTGACCGCATGTGGCATTGACCATCTTACGGGTTATGGCGAAGAGCCTCTCCTTGTAGTTGAGAAGGTAGACCATTATCAGGAGACCGACGAATGCGTTGGCGACCTGCTTGACCGCGGTTATTACTCCGTTGGATACTATGCTGGCTATGCTGGCCGCATTGCCGTTCAGGAAGTGTTCCTGTATCCAGCTGATGATCTCGCTGTTTTCAGCGTTGGCCAGATTATTGACCCACACCGTTATGAACGGGAAGTGGCTCAGATGTATCTCGCACCACTTCGAGAAGGTGTTTATCCTTTGCGGCATCGTGTTGACGAAATTTACGCCGCTTTCCACGACCTGCGGTACTACAAAGTAAATGAACAGACCGACCAGGCCGACTACAATGATCACGCACACCAGTGACGCGATCACTCTGGCGGCAACCAGTATGCTGGCCTTTTCTTTTTTGTCCACCACGCGGTCACCGTCATCGTGCACGATCATAGCTCCGATGGAGAAGCCCTTGCGCTGGGCGCTCACGAGCATCTGGTTATAGCACCATTTGACGCAGGCGTTGTATACAGGGCATAAAATGAACGCAAAAATGCCGCCTACATAAATAGGCGCAAGCGTCTTATTGATGTTCTCAAAGCCTATGGATATGCTGTTTTTGCTGATCCAGTTGTGAAAAACTATCAGCGCGGCGCCGCACACCAGGATAGTGAACGCGGCTTTTGCATATGGGCTTTCCCTGAATCTTCTGAACATACAAGTTTCTCCCTGAATGCCTTACGGTTATCGTTTTTATTTTACCACTAATGGGTCCTATTCTGCAGGTGTAATCACATAAGCCGTCACATTTCTTCTTCCCCAGCTTATGCACTGTCCTCTTGAATTCATATAAAGATCGACAACGTTGCCCTTAACGGCCCCGCCCGTATCGTTCGCGTACGCGTATCCGTAGCCTTCTACCCAGAGCTCGGACCGCAGGCTCACAAATCCCGGATCGACCGCGCATGTACCGACATGCACTCCCATACCGAGAGCTCCGCGGGCTCCGGCCTTTGCCGTGTACGCTGTAGTGTTGGCGGTGAATGTTCTGGTGACCAGATACTCTCCTTCCGTACCGGTCGAGGACGTACCGAGCCTCAGCGTATTATCGTGCGGCTCCGTGATCCACTCCTTGACTTCGCGGTCGGTGCCTTTCTTTTTGCCGTTGACATATTTTGTGGTGTATGTGAAAACGCCTTCGCCGTCATTGCCCTCGGTAGTCTCCTGGACTCCCGAAGTAAGTGACGGATCGAGTATTACCTTATCCTGAGCCTCGACTTTCTCGGTCTTTTCCTTTACATCATAGTGGATCTCATTCAGCACTATCTTCGTGTCATCATCCACCTGTTTGTTCAGGGCAGGCTTTATCTCATCATCGCCGTCGAATGATATCTCATTCAGAGTCAGATTCTCCTCCACCGTTCCCGGTACCAGCCAGAGCTTCTGCTCCTTACCCTCTATCTTCGCGTCGGCTTCGGATGCGTGTCGGATCCCGACAGTCATTCCGTTACTGACCGGCATATCCTCTCCGGTATCCAGAAGATCCGTAGCGCTGACCTTCACGTCATTACCGGCAGAGCCGCCTTCCGTGAGTTCATCCATCATGTCACCGACAGTCCTTGCGGTGGTGGCGTACTCAATATGGTCAGTCCCCTCGTAAGTCATATAATCTATATTTACGTTCTTAGGTACAAGATAATCCCAGGCCTGATATGCCGCAAAAAAGGCGAGCATCAAAACCGCCGCGCTGAATACGCGCTTATGCCTGTCGCCGAACATCGCCTGTGCCGCGGCGCTCTTATAGACGCGCGGAGGTTTCGGATACTTCGATTTAGATACTTTTGCGGGCGGCAGCGGTCTGTACTCTTTTTCCGCTTTTGCCTCCGGCTCTGCCGGCGGCGCGGCCTCTTCTTCCGGCTCCGGCTGTGATTCCGCTCCGGCCTCCGCCGCTGCCGTGCTTTCAGCAGGCTGCATCACTTCAGCCGCCTCGACTTCTTCAGCTTTGTCTTCGACCCACGCAAAATCTATCTTCGCCAGTTCTTCGGCTTCCTCAGCCTTCAGTTTCTCGGCCTCGCTTTCATAGTCGAACTCCGGCGCTATTCTTTCCGCTTCCGCTTCGAGTCTCGCATACTCGGACTCTATCAGTTCCCTTATCTTCTCTCTGATCTCGGCGCGTTCAAGCTGTATGGTCTCTTTTAATACTTCAGACTTTTTCTTATCCGCCATATAAAAGTGCGCTGCGCAATCACTACATTACGCGTATCACGCCTTTGATCCATGTGTCATTAAGCTTGTATACTTTGCGGACTACCGCTCCTGCTTTTCCGCAGCCGAATGCTGCCGTAGGACCGGCATTGCCCTCAATAGTCACTATGTAATCCTGGTAAACGCCCTCAACAAGGCCAACGTGAGCGTTGTTCTTTCCGAATATAATGATATCTCCGCCTCTTGCAGTTGAAGGCTTGATCCACTTTCCGTTCTTATTGGCATACTTAGAATACGACGGTACGTAACCCAGGTTGCCGTAATTCTTCACCGTTGTGACCTTATCGTAGTGACCGGCCGCATTGAAGCACCATGCAACGAAAGTGCCGCACCAAGGTGTACGATCGGTATCTATGAATTTTGTATGGAAATACCATTTCCAGTACGTGATGCCGGTCATAACGCCGACCTGGGCTTTAGCTACCGCAACTACAGGATTTCCGCCTCCGTCAGGCAGCGGTGTAGTGGTAACACGTCCCAGTGAATCGGCAACGTAAAGCTTGTTATCGGCCACAAAGGCGTTATCGGTTATGACCTTGCCGCCCTTCTGAACATAGTATTTGCTGCCGTTCCAGTTAACGAATCCGGCGGTTTTTACCCACTGGCCCGCAGAATTTGAATAGTTGTAAACTTTACCCCACTTATAGACGCCTTTAAGGATCACACCCTTATTGTTGGCGCGATAGTACTTTCCGCTTACCTTGAAGCTTTTGCTCGTGCGGATCTTTCCGCCTTTTCTGATGTAGTACTTATTACCGCCTACGGAAACAAAACCCTTCTTTTTTCGGATCTTGCCGTTTGCTTTCTTATAGTAATAATACTTGCCTTTCTTTACGATGCGGCTTTTAGCGGCCGCGGTCTTGGAAGCCGAAGCTGAACTGAGAGCCGCAAGTGAAATGTCGCCTGCCGCAGGTCCGGACACGGCAAATACCGAACCAAAAGAAAGAACGAACATCAAAAGCGCCGCTGCCAATGTCCGTCTCACTCTTTTCTTGTCTGCTGTCTTCATTTTGCTTACATCCTTTTCTGTTTAAACTCTGAAATCGCGCATAAAAGCGCAAAATACTCCAAGTCCATTTAACAGAATGGATCTGCAAGCGTCAATCCACATATGCAAACATTAATATTAAGATTTATTTATCCCAGAACAGCTCTCCGGCAAGCGCGCTCTGGTCGTCCTTCTCTCCGCACCAGTTATAATCCACGCCGTCAAAGTGGCTGAATGTCGTCACGCCCACAGCGCTTACGCCATCATTGTTCATTCCCCACCTGGATGTGACAGTCTCTATAAAAAGAACATATCTGACATCGCCGATATTGACAAAGATCCGTTCGCTTATATCCATTCGCCCGTTCTCATCAGGAGCCGCCGACAGACTGCCCGCGCCCAGTGATACCGCATTTTCAAAATCCGCCTTATCCCATTCCGCGAAGGCAATGACATCTTCTGCGCCCTCGCCTGTGATCATGAGCTTCTCCAGTTTGCCTGCTTTTCCGGACTTGAGTGCCTCCATGACAGCCTGTGTGTTTTCAGCAGAGTATTCCTGCATCGAATTGAAGTCCGGCTGCTCAAAAGCCTCAGCAGCCGCCTTTTTGTTGTATGCTGTCCTGTACGCGTTTATAAACGCGAGCACTGCCGCGATCAGAAAAAGTATCAGTATTATCTTTAATGTTGGATTCTTCTTTTTGCTTCTGTTTTCCATTATTCTTCTTTGTCTCTGACGGTGTCATTCTCCGATGATTAATAATATAGCATTTGTCGGCGCTTGTCTAATAATGTATACTCTGAATATGACAGATGAAGAAGTAAGACAGATATTAATACAGAGAAGGCAGCGCGCCCGCAAAAAACGCGCACGCAGAGGAATTACGGTCCTTGTTCTGGCCGGAGTGATAATTCTCGGGCTGGTATACGCCCTGGGCCATTACCTCGGGGGTAAAAAGTACGACTCCGAGGTCGCATCGATAGTAAGTGTTACCGAGGATGTACCGCTGGTAAATACCGCGGCCGGGCAGATTGGAAACGAAGGCGGCGAACCTTTCTGGACCTGGTTCGGATTCGATTCAAGAGTGGACTGGTGCGCGATATTCGTGTCGTGGTGTGCAGAGCAGTGCGGCTACATAGACTCGGGGGCTGTTCCGAGCTTCGCCATGGTTGACGGCGGAGCGGGCTGGTTTGAAAGCCGGGATCAGTGGCTGGATAAAAACGCCGTACCTGATGCCGGAGACCTCGTGTTCTTTGACTGGGAGCAGGACGATTCCCTCGATCACGTCGGCATCGTCGCGACCGTGATCGACGACACTCTGTTCACTATCGAAGGCAACTCCAGCGACCGCTGCCGCATGAAACGCTACAAACTCGGCGACCCGGTGATAAGCGGCTACGGTCACGTAAAGCAGTAGCGCTGTCAGATTAATTAAGCAAACAAAAATCACGTGTCATGGTCAGACTATGACACGTGATTTTTATTATCTAAACTTCCGGATGGTAGTATGAAGCCATATCCTCCAGGTATTCTTCGAGGCAGATGCCGTTCTCCATTATGATGGTGGCATGCTCTTTGCCTACATACCTGTAATGCCACGGCTCATAGATGATTCCGGTCTTTTCCTGCATGCCCTTAGGATACCTGAGTATGAATCCGTAATCCTGGCAATGCTCCATCAGCCACTTCTGGGCCGGCATGTCCTCCTGCTCGTCTATAAGAGGGTCTCCCCAGCCGAGCGAGTCCGCATCGACTATGTCAGCCGCAAGACCGCATTCATGTTCGCTGCGTCCCGGTATCGCCGTATCCGCCTTGTTGGCTGTGCGGTCATAAAGGTACTGCTGGAATTCGCGGGTACGGAAGGACGATATTATCCTCGGATCGTAGCCGGCAGCCCTGCAGTCTGACAGCATCTCCTCAAGGGCATCCTTCACCCTTGCATCCACCTCGTAACCGTCTTCTGCCACAGCAGTCTCTATGCTGAAATCATCCGGCATGGCATTCCACTCATTCACAAGAAGCAGATACCACTGTGATTTTTCTTCATCTATCTTTGCGGCAATCGCCTGAGCCTGTCTTTCTTCTTCGGCGGCTTCCTGCTCGATGCGCTCCGCTTCCGCTTCTTCCGCTTTTTTAGCGTTCGAGCTGTGCTTCTGCAGAACAGCAAAAGCCGCTGCCGCTGTCAGACATATAAGAACAAGTATTACAAGCAGAGTCTTTATCGTTTTTTTCATTGATGCCACCTCAGGCTTTTTTATGATGATTTGCTCTACGCCTGTTTGCCCGCCTTTTCTTTTGCGAGAAGCGCAGCGCCGTATGCTCCGGCATATCTGCCGTCAGGCATGGCAAGCGCAGTCTTGTTCAGCTTCTTGCTCAGAAGCGAAGCAAAAAACTCATTGTTGCTGAAGCCACCGGTGATGATTATCGTATCCTGGAGCTCCTTTCTCTGAACAAGCGTTGCCACCTTGAGTGCTACGGAATCTATGACTCCGGCAGCGAGATCTTCACGGCTCCTGCCCTCGCCCATATAATTGATGACCTCGGACTCCGCGAACACCGTGCAAAGCGAGCTTATGGATATAGGGTCTCCTACCTCAGCAAGCTCAAAGAGCTCCTCGATGGTAAGACCGAGTCTGTTTGCCATTACCTCGATGAATTTGCCGGTGCCTGCCGCGCATTTGTCGTTCATCAGGAAGTCAACGGGCTTGCCTCCTACAACATTAATGTATTTGGTATCCTGTCCGCCGATGTCTATGATGGTGCAGTCGCGTCCGATCATCTCGTATCCACCTCTGCCGTGGCATGTGATCTCTGTTATGACCCTGTCGGCGTACTCTACGCTGATGCGCCCGTAGCCCGTTGCGACTATATCCGCATCATCGATCTCTCCGTACTTCTTCACGAGGTCTTCCTTTATGATGCCCGCGGTGATCTTGCTGTTCCAGCCGGTAGGCAGCACCTCATATACGGGATCCTTGCCCTCTTCGAGCACGCAGACCTTGGAAGCTGTTGATCCTATATCTATGCCGATGTATTTCTTTGCCATTTTACCTTACCTTATCCGTATTTATGACGCGTGTTATCGAATGTATTATTGAGTCCGCTTATCGAGAGATACGCCAGCTTCTCTTCAGCGGCGATCTCCTTTATCCGCTCAACGTCCTCGCCGTGCACCAGCAGCGATACACCGCAGCAGACTGACAGTTCGCGCGGAGTCGGGCTGATCTGGGCGTACATGCCCTTGCCCTTCAGAGCACGGTACATTGCCGTTGCGTCCGTATGATTCTGAAACAATATGTAATAGTGCAGATATTCTGCCATCCTGTATCCTCTTGGTCACTTTCGAAAATATGGGGGCGGAACACGTCCGCCCCCATATTCTAATTCATTTTACAGTTTTTACGCAACTGCTCTGTCGTCAGGACGATTAGCCGAGCATCTCGATGAATGCGCCGATCCTTGTCTTGAGCTGCTGAGCATCGTTGTCAGTGTAGTCTGTCTCGAGTCCGAGGAACGGGATGCCTTCTGCCTTGCATCTCTCTTC
>JAFUGO010000015.1 GCA_017469325.1 Mogibacterium sp.
CTCGTTGTACTCGTCTGTAAGGCGGACAACTTCAGGATAATACTTTTCTCTGAAGTCCTTGACCTGCTTTTCGAGTTCAGGCACTTCTTCCACTCTCTCGTCGATCTTCTTTGTGACCGAGCGGAGCGCCTTGAGTTTGCCCTTTATGTCTGCATCATCCGTCATGATGATGAGATCATCGAGTGACTCAGGGACCTGCCCCTTGCCGCGTGCGGCTTTGCGCTTGGCGGCCTTGAGCTCTGCTGCCGATCTTTCGACCGGCTCCAGAGGAACACCGTTCTTAGTCATTACCAGCATGCGGTTATTGATGTCCACATATGCGTCAGGGAAGAATCCGTCGGCTATCATGGCCTGAAGGTCGTCTGCCACCTTGTTGAACGGTCTGTCCACATAGGACGCGAGCTCATCGATCGAGGTATTGCCCTTGCGGTTTACCTTGGCCTCATATGTGCGTATGCGTTTGGCCTTTCTGCTGAGCACCAGCTTGGAGATGCCTGACGCAGCCACGAGCAGGGCTCCTACTATGCCGACGCCCATCCCGAATTCAGGGTCTCCGGACGATCCGGCGGCCGACATCAGGAAGAGTATGCCCGTGATGAGTGAAGCTACGGTCCATCCGGACTTTCCGAGCCTCATCTTGTTGAGCCTTTTGTCATTCCTGCGCTGTGTGAACGAGCTTCCGGAGTTGACCGTGCTGCGCTGGCGGTTCTGCTGGCTCTGAGTCCTTCTGGCATTTACAGTGCCCGAATTGCCGGTGCGTGTCGTTGTGGTGGTCGTCTTCGTTGTAGTGGTGCCGTTTGCGGTCCTTGTGGTCGTAGTCTTGGTAGTGACTGTCTGACCGGAGCCCGGCATCCCGCCTGTTCCGAAGAGTTCACCGAATACTCCGCCGCTTCCGTCCTCACCCGTGAAGACCTCGCCTATGCCTCTGAACGCGTCAGTAACTTCCTGTATCGTATCTGCCGCTTCATCGGAAAGCCTTGCTTCGTAATCGAGCGAATTGGCGTACATCACAAAGGACAGGCTCTTTGCATCAGGCGGTATGCTGAGGCGCGATCTGAAAGTCTTTTTCTCTCCGCTCGCCCAGCTGCCGGCATGGATCGAAGCCGTGCCCAGTTCGGTGTTGTCGCTCTTATTGATGACCTTGATCTTGAACGAAAATTTGTCAAAATCAAAACCCGAGTTATTGACAACAGAAAAGCTGTAGCCGAGCTTTCCGTCGTCAAGCCTCTTTGTCTTTGTCGTTGCCTTGGCTGCCTCTTTGAAATCGCTTTCAAACCATTCGGTTATAGCAGTCCTTTCATTTAAGACATCATTCATTTCTGGTCCTTTCGTATGGTCCTGAATGTACCGAATTATTCCATATATAGTATAGCACAAGCAGGCAGCTTATTTCGTCAGAAATTGAGACTGAAATCAAGTTCTATTTCTTCATCATCCTCAGTCACGCCCACGACTCCGAACGCGTCGTCTTCATCATCGGGCTCCACCTGCTTCACGGATACATAATTGTCTCTTCCGGAGACATTATCCATTACTATCGCGATCCTGTCCTCGACAAGCTCTTTGCCGCTGAGTGCGGAAAGAGTACCGTCGTCCATCAGACAGATTATGGTTCTGTATCCGTTGTTGCCGAATCTGACAAGGTAGAAATCCTTTACCACGCCGCTGTCTGCGAATGGGTACATCGCTCCGCCCTTGATCTCCTTGTTTGTCTCGCCGTTTCTCAGGAGATCATCACGCGGGACTATCTTCAGCGACCCATCCTCAAACAGGGTCACCGAATCGATCTGAAGCGGTTCATCCTGCATGTCTTCCGTATCTATCTCATCCATGGTCTTCACGACCTCGCCCGGATCTGCCGCCGGTTCTTCTTCTGTATCGTCATTTGCGGTCTCTGTCTGAGCCGTTTCACTGCCGGCTGATTCCGCGGGCGCCTCATCTTTACCTCCGCATGCGCAGAGCGCGAATACCATCGCGAACGTCAGCAGCATGACTATAATTGTTTTGTATCTCTTCATGACCTGTCCCTCTTTTCTGTGTATATCCAATGAGCCTCGCTCATAGAAAGTCCTTAATAAAAACGGTAAAAATCATCAAACAAATAACGCAGTGATTGTACCATAAATGCGGTACAGTCACTGCGTTGATTTTATGAATTTTATGAAAGGATCTAGCCTCCGAGATAAGCCTTCTTGACCTCTTCGGATCTGGCGAGTTCTTCGCCTGTTCCGGACAGGGTTATGCGGCCCGTCTCGATGACGTATGCTCTGTGGGCTACCGAAAGAGCCATCTGCGCATTCTGCTCTACGAGCAGGATAGTCGTGCCGGCCTTATTGAGATTTACGATGATCTCAAATATCTGGTCTACCAGGATAGGAGCAAGTCCCATCGACGGCTCATCGAGCATCAGCAGTTCAGGATCAGACATCAGAGCTCTTCCCATGGCGAGCATCTGCTGCTCTCCTCCGGAAAGCGTGCCCGCGATCTGCGAGGTCCTCTCCTTCAGTCTCGGGAACTGCTCGTAAACGTACTCCAGGTTATGGGAGATCCTGTCCTTCTTTGTGACGAATGCGCCCATCTGAAGGTTCTCTTCAACCGTCATGCCCTGGAAAATACGTCTTCCTTCCGGAACGTGCGAGATACCCATTGAAACTATCTTGTGAGCCGGAACGTGAGCTATCGAACTCTCAAGGAATTCTATATCTCCCGTCTTGCTGCGCAGCAGTCCCGATACGGTGTGAAGCGTAGTGGATTTGCCCGCTCCGTTGGCTCCGATCAGAGTAACGATCTCTCCCCTGTTTACGTCGAAGGAGATGCCCTTTATGGCATGGATAGCGCCATAGTAGACGTTTATGTCTTTAACAGTCAATACACTGCCCATTATCTCTCCTCCTTTCCGCCTTTGGCTTCGTCAGGTTTTGGAGCGACCTTTGACGCGACCGTACCAACCTTCAGAGCAGACTCGAAGTCTTCAGTGGCCTCTTCTTCTACCATCTTTCCGCGGCTCTTGCCGAGGTAAGCCTCGATTACCTTAGGGTTGCTCTGGATCTCTGCAGGGCTGCCCTTCGCGATGGTGCGTCCGTAGTTGAGTACGGCAATACCCTCACAGATACCCATTACCAGGTTCATGTCGTGCTCGATCAGAAGCACGGCGATCTGGAATCTGTCGCGGATCTCACGGATGGTATCCATAAGCTCCGCAGTCTCCGACGGGTTCATTCCCGCGGCAGGCTCGTCGAGCAGGAGCAGCTTAGGCTTTGTAGCCAGAGCTCTCATTATCTCGAGTCTTCTCTGAGCACCGTAAGGCAGCGATCCCGCTCTGTACTCGGCAGTCTTTGTCATGCCGAAGATCTTCAGGTATTTCATCGCCTCTTTACGGATGCGGAATTCCTCACGTCTGTACTTGCGGCTGTGTACCACACCGTCAAGCAGTCCGTAGTTTGTCGTATGGTGAAGAGCGACCTTGATGTTCTCCTCTACGGTGAGCTTATCGAAGAGCCTGATGTTCTGGAAGGTCCTGGCCATTCCGGCGACATTGATGTCTACAGTGCTCATTCCCTTTGTGCTCTTTCCGTTGAAGATGATATCGCCTCTTGTCGGCTCATACACCTTTGTAAGCATATTGAATATAGTGGTCTTGCCGGCGCCGTTAGGTCCGATAAGTCCCGCGATCTCGGTCCTTCCTATATCGATATTGAAGCTGTCAACAGCGGTCAGACCACCGAAGTCGATACCCAGGTCTCTTACCGAGAGGATAGGAGTCTTGTCCTTGTCTCTCTCCTGGAGGATCGCTTCCTTGATAACAGGATCGTCCGGGGAGTAGTGCTCTTTGGCATCTACGAATACCGCGCGTCCGCCTACGTTATCGTTATAGTAGATTTCCTGTCTGTTCTCGTATCCGTGACCGGTGTCGGTGGAGTCCATGTCGAGATCCATTCTTTCGTCCATGTTATCTGCCATTTACGCCGCCTCCTTTCCGGTCTTTTTTTTGCCTTTGCCCGGCCTGATCTTATCGAATACACTTGTCACTCTGGCCTTGATGGTCGGATTGTAAGTGAAGATCATTACAAGGATCAGGACGATGGCGTAAGTCAGCATTCTGTAATCTGCAAACTGACGCAGTGCCTCAGGCAGTACGGTCAGCAGGGCTGCTGCGATCATGCCGCCCCAGATGTTTCCGATGCTTCCGAGTACTACGAATACCAGTATCAGTACCGATGTATTGAAGTTGAATTTTATAGGTGCCAGTGTGCTGTAGTTCTGTCCGAACATGCAGCCTGCCATGCCCGCGAGAGCAGCGCTTACAACAAATGCCATCAGCTTATACTTCTTAACATTCAGTCCTATGGACTCGCCCGCGATACGGTTGTCGCGGATCGCCATTATGGCTCTGCCCTGCTTGGAGTTCTTCATGTTGAGCACTACGAAGAGAGTGAACGCGGTCAGGAGAGCAGCTCCCGTAAACGTCGCGATCTTTGTAACACCAGTGGCTCCGATAGCTCCGGTTATGATCCTGTCGGCGTTCTCAACTCCGTCGATCGTGTGATTGAACGCGAAGCGGAGTTTGCCGTTGGCATCGAAACCGAAGTAGAGAACGTTCATGAAGTTCCTTACTATCTCGCCGAAGGCAAGCGTCACAATGGCCAGATAGTCGCCCCGCAAACCCAGAATAGGAATGCCTATTACGAATCCCGCGATGCTTGCCATAAATGCCGCAAATATGAGCGCTATTATCATTCTGAGCGGAGCAAAGCTTATGCTCTGTTCAAGAACTCTTGTGGCAAGTATTCCGCTGAATGCTCCGACAGCCATGAATCCTGCATGTCCGAGCGACAGCTCACCGGAAATACCTACTACCAGGTTGAGTGAGATCGCGAGCGACATGTATACGCAGATAGGAACGAACTGACCCTGCAGATTGCGTCCTATCAGTCCCGTCATCGCGCCAAGCTGAAGCAGTATATAGCCAACTATGAGGATGCCGTATGATATCATGGCTTCCTTTTTGTATTCGGTGCCTTTGACGGCTCCGCGAAGAC
>JAFUGO010000016.1 GCA_017469325.1 Mogibacterium sp.
CCTAGCTGAAGTCTCTAAAGCATTTCCCGCCGGAAATGCCTACAGGGATCATATCATCAAAAGAATAGCTCTCCGGAGAGTCGTCTTCCTCAAATCTTTAGACAAGGACCTTCTTTAAAAATGGATCTACTATCCAGTATTCTTTGACCCCTGCATTCATATATTTATTCAGCTTGATTATGCAGTCTTTTGTCCGCGATGATTTCGAAAGGATCTCTATCGTAAGCTCCGGAGCCCCTTCGATTCTGGACGGGTTATCATCTTCGTGGCACAGTACCAGAAGATCCGGTTCTACCATAGTGCGGTCATCGCGGTCGAGCCGTACATCCATAGGCGCCACATACACCTCGCAGTCAGGGCAATGGTCTCTGATGCAATCCATAAACTGGTAAAAAAGCCGTCCAAGGATTATCTGATGTGTTCTTGTTGGACAGCCCATATCGTATATGATGCCATCGATCAGCTCCACTCTTATATCATCCGGAAGCGCGTGATAATCTTCTATTGTATAGTTTCCCTGATCAGGCCACCTCTCGTCATCAACGAGCCAATCCGGAATATTGATCTTCTTTGCCGGCACTTTTGGCAGCTCCGAAGATGCATAATACTCCTCAGCGCCTTCTCTGGCGAAAAAATCGTCAGCAGGGTCATATCTATAACCGCCTTTGTCACGGTCGACTGATGGGATCAGCACCTTCTGAAGCGCCTCGAGAGTATCGTAACGCGGGTGCTCTGTAGCGCCGCTGAATATCTTCTGGACCGTGCCAAGAGGCACACCTGACTTCTCGGCTATCATTGCGTTTGTATAGCCGAGTTCTTTTTTGCGTTTTTTCAGCCCTTCTATAGTCATCATAATGATCACCTCCAGCACCATTTTGTGTCATAGCGGATAATACAGGCCTGCGAACGTCCGTTTTGTGTCCGTATTATATCGCGTAATGGATATTCCGTCAAGCCGTAGATTTCCATTTTTGGATATTAAAACACCGTCATCCCGGAAATGATTCCGAAATGACGGTGCCTTATTTTGCTATGTATCAGATGCCGTTAACAACGTTGCTTGGAGTTCCTTCTATACACGAACGGATATTGTCAGCTGTTGTCTGCATTATGCGCTCACGGGCTTCCTTTGTTGCCCATGAAATGTGTGGCGTAATGATGCAGTTTTTCGCTTTCAGGAGCATGTTGTCTTCGCGGATAGGCTCAGTAGAGACTACATCGACAGCAGCTGCTGCGACCTTGCCGCTCTCAAGCGCTTCATACAGATCCTCCTCAACGACAAGCGGGCCTCTGCTGTTGTTGATAAGGATAACGCCGTCTTTCATCTTTGCAATGTTGGCCTTGTTGATGATGCCCTCTGTTTCAGGGAAAAGCGGACAGTGAAGGAAGATGAAGTCCGATTTCCCGAGGAGCTCATCAAGCTCTACATACTCCGCAACTGCTCTGCCTGCATCGTGTTGATGGTTATCATACGCGAGGACGTTTACGTTCATGGCTCTGAGTATCTTTGCGGTATTGGTGCCGATGCGGCCGAGGCCGATTATGCCGGCTGTCTTTCCCGAAACTTCGATCATAGGGAAATGCCAGTAGCACCAGTCTACATTGGCAGCCCACTCGCCGGCGTGCACCGAGTCGCTGTGGTGACCGATGTGCGAGCAGACTTCAAGGAGCAGGCTCACGGCAAACTGGCTCACGTTATCGGTGCCGTAGACCGGCACGTTCATGACCGGGATCCCCTTCTCTGCCGCATAATTGTAATCTACAACGTTGTAGCCTGTGGCCAGTACGGCTATCGCCTTAAGGCCCGGGCACTTGTCTATGGTCTCTTTGCTTATAGGAGTCTTGTTGGTTACCGCCACTTCGGCGTCGCCTATCCTTTCGGCTATAAGAGGCGATTCTTCGTAAGCAGTGCGGTCATACACCGTTACTTCACCCAGATCCTGCAGAGGTGCCCAGCTGATGTCACCCGGGTTCTCCGTATACCCATCCAGTACAACGATCTTCATTACTATTCCTCCATCTTTGAGTCTCTCTGTTTCTTTACGAGAAGAACAGGCAGCGCAAGCGCTGCCTGTATGTTAGAAATCGAGGTCTTCTATCTCATTTATTCTGCGCAGATGCTTGCCGCCTTCAAACTCTGTGACCATCCATTTGTCGATGATGTCAAAGGCAAGCTCCTGGCTGATCATGCGGGCGCCCATGCATACAACGTTGGCGTTGTTGTGGCGTCTGCACATCTCTGCCATCTCTACGGATGTGCAGAGTGCGGCTCTGATGCCGGGCACCTTGTTGCAGGCGATGCTGATGCCGATCCCCGAGCCGCACACGGCGATGCCGCGCTCGGCCTCGCCGGACGCCACAGTCCGTCCTACAGCGTGCCCGTACTTCGGATAGTCTACTGACTCGGTCGAATCACAGCCAACATCGATGACTTCATGCCCTTCGCCGATCAGCTTTTCTTTGATTGCTTCCTTAAGTTCATATGCTGCATGGTCGCAGCCGACTGCGATTTTCATATAAGCCTCCCTCTTACTTCGTTCCGAAGATACGGTCGCCCGCATCACCCAGTCCCGGTACGATATATGCGTTCTCGTTCAGATGATCATCCTTTGCAGCAATGTAGATGTCTACGTCAGGGTGAGCTTCTGTCAGAGCCTTGATCCCTTCCGGAGCAGCGATCAGGAACATCAGGCTGATCTCCTTTGCGCCTTTCTTCTTTACAAAATCTACAGCTGCTATAGCGCTGCCGCCGGTTGCGAGCATAGGGTCTACGATGATTACTCTTCTCTTATCGATATCCTCAGGAAGCTTGCAGTAGTATTCCACAGGCTCGTGGGTCTCAGGATCTCTGTAGAGTCCGACGTGGCCGACCTTAGCGCTTGGAATGATCTCGAGCATACCGTCGACGAATCCGAGTCCCGCACGCAGGATAGGAACGATAGCAAGCTTCTTTCCGGCCAGCATCTTAACGGTCGTCGGGCAGATCGGTGTCTCGATGTCTACATCTTCTGTCGGCAGATCTCTGGTCACCTCGTAAGCCATCAGCATTGCGACCTCGCGCGCGAGATCTCTGAATTCCTTGCTCGGTGTCTTCTTGTCTCTCATCAACGATACCTTGTGCTGGATCAGCGGATGATCAAATACCATTACTTTGCCCATTATTTTACCTCCCTGAAGTGTAATTTAATTATAATTTTTATCACAATATTATGAATAGGTCCCGATTTCCCTGTTTTGCTGTTTTGATGGCCGCGGAGCCTTCTATTTGATCACGTCGTAGCCCGCGCTCCTGAGCATGCGGTTCATGACGCTGAATCCGAAGCCCGACTTTGCCAGAGCTCTTATCAGGACAAGATCGTATCCCTGTCTGTCGAGCTCTCTCAGATCGGCGAACAGCTTATGCGCCGCCTTTCCCGGATCGTCATCGTAATCGAGTATGGCGACCTTCTGCCCGCGCTCTCTCGCCTCAAGCCCCAGGCTCTTTGCCTTTTCGCGGAACTCCTCACCGTCGCCTTCTATTATCCTGACCTTCGCGTCAGGAGAGTAATGCTTGTACTTCATTCCCGGCGACTTCGGTCTGAACTCCGCGTCCGGAGCGTCAGCGCCCGGCTCTGCCTCATCCTGATGATCCTTTAGCAGCGAGCTGTCGTAAAGGACCTTCTTTTTCAGGATCGCCGTGAGCTTCTCCTTTGTGACCGCTCCCGGTCTCAGGATGCGGGGTATGTCTCCCGTCATATCCACCACCGTGGATTCGATACCCACGTCGCACTGCTCTCCCATTATGATGGCGTCTATGCGGCCGTCCATGTCCTCGAGGACATCATCCGCAGTCGTCGGACTCGGTCTCCCCGAAAGGTTTGCGCTCGGTGCCGCTATAGGGCGCCCGGTCGTCTTTATCAGCTTTCTCGCGGTAGGGTTGGACGGCATGCGTATGGCGATCGTGTCCAGTCCTCCCGTCGTTACGTCGGGCACGATTTCCGACTTCTTAAAGATAAGAGTCAGCGGTCCCGGCCACAGATTGATTATAAGTTTGGACGCCTCGTCGCTCATTCCCATGATGCCGCCGTCTATTAGATTATATAGATCGGTCGCGTTGGCGATGTGGACTATCATCGGATTGTCCGACGGGCGGCCTTTTGCCTCATATACAGAAGCGACGGCCTCTGCGTTGAGAGCGTCTGCTCCCAGCCCGTAGACCGTCTCCGTAGGAAAAGCAACAAGACCGCCGGATCTGATGATCTCACCGGCGCGCTCAAGGTCGCTTTCTCTTGTAGTTAATCTGATTGTTTCCATTTCTAACCTGTCTGTTTAAAGCGAAGTTATTTTCGTTCGTGGCGCGAAAGCAAGCGCTCGAGGAACGGAGCATACTGAGTATGTGAGTACCGCAGAAGCGCGCAGCTGACAAAGCCACGGACGAAAAGAACGAGCTTTAACCGAAGTCCTTCATTTTGGCAGCTTGATCTGCAGTGATCAGTCCGTCGATAGCCTCGTCGATATCTCCGTCCAGGAACTGATCGAGCTTATAAAGCGTCAGGTTGATGCGGTGATCGGTCATACGTCCCTGCGGGAAGTTATACGTACGGATACGCTCGGAGCGGTCGCCGGATCCGACCTGGCTTCTTCTGTCAGCCGAGATCTTGTCGTTCTGCTCCTGCACCATCTTATCGTAAAGTCTGGCCTTGAGTACTCTCATGGCCTTCTCTCTGTTCTGGATCTGCGACTTCTCGTCCTGGCATGTGACGACGATACCTGTAGGAAGGTGCGTCATACGGACAGCGGAGTCTGTCGTGTTTACGCACTGTCCGCCGTTGCCGGAAGCTCTGTAAACGTCCACCTTAACATCGTTAGGGTTGATCTCAACTTCTACGTCGTCTACCTCAGGAAGCACGGCGACGGTTGCAGCTGAAGTGTGGATACGTCCCGAGGATTCAGTCTCAGGGACTCTCTGCACTCTGTGGACGCCGGACTCGAATTTGAGTCTCGAATACGCGCCGCGTCCCTTTATCATGACTACGGCTTCCTTGATGCCGCCGATACCGGTATCGCTGATCTCGATGATCTCTGCCTTCCAGTGGCGGCGCTCAGCGTATCTCAGATACATCCTCAGGAGGTCGTTTCCGAACAGCGCGGCTTCTTCTCCGCCCGTACCGGCTCTGATCTCAAGGATTACGTTCTTGTCATCGTTAGGGTCCTTCGGCAGCAGCAGGATCTTGAGCTCTTCCTGAGCCTTCTCCATCTGCTCCTCGAGATCCTTGGCCTCCTCTTTAGCCATCTCGCGCATCTCTTCATCGTCTTCCATATCGATGATCTCGCGTGCATCGGCGAGGTCGCTCTGCATCTTGCGGTAATTCTCGTAAGCCTTTACGACCGGTTCGAGCTCGGCCATTTCCTTCATATATTTCTGCCATGTCTTCTGGTCGGCAATGACAGCGGGATCCGCTACCTTCTCGGCGAGCTCCCTGTATTTTTCTGTGATAAAATCTAACTTGTCAAACATATATAATTCCTTCTTCTGTGCGCAAAAATGATAACGGATGTCATTCGGGTTCCGCTATCGCCCTTCGAGTATTCTGCGTCCAGTTCTGTCGGTCATTTTCTTTCTCCTTTTTAAACCAATTAATTATATCAGAAATAAGGTGGCAATACAGCCTTAGTTTATTATATGCGGAACGTCTCAAATAAAGATAAAAGCCGGAGCGCATGCTCCGGCTCGCTGTCCTGTTTTCGGTTTACAGGCCGTACTTGTTCTTGAACTTCTCTACACGGCCGCCTCTGTTAGCAAACTTCTGCTGGCCTGTAAAGAACGGGTGGCATTCCGAGCAGATGTCTACTCTCATCTCTTCCTTGTCGGAGAGAGTCATGAATGTATTCCCGCATGCGCAAGTTACTTTACATTCCTTATAGTTAGGATGGATTCCTTCCTTCATGCTGGTACCTCTTTCTAAATATAATTATGAAACGTTTCTGCGGCCGCCTCTGTCAGCAAACTTCTGCCGGCCTGTAAAGAACGGATGGCGGAGAGGATGGATCCCTTCCACCGTGAGCTGTGCTTCACACGCCGTGCCGCTTTGGCGACAGCTTGTGTAGTATATCACCCGGTTCCAGCGATTGCAAGGCTTTTCGAAAATTAATCCGCGCCTGTTACCCCGCGATATCCCTGAGATTCAGTTTTTTGACCTTGCTGAATACCAGGCTGTTGATTATGACAGCGAATATGGTCTCTATTACGACCGCCATCACCCAGGCCGCCGTGTGGAAATTCTTCACAAGTTCCATATCCGGCTGCTGCAGTATGGTCATGACAGGCGGTGTGAGTAGCGCGCCGAGCAGCACTCCGAGCGCGAGCCCGGCTGCCGTAGTGATTATCGTCTCCTTACTGAGATATCCCTTGGCCTGCTTTACACTGAAGCCGTTGACTCTCATGACCGAAAGCTCCGTCTTTCTGCGGTTAAGGAATATGTTGGACAGGTTAGTAAGTATCATGAACGAAATGAGTATCGCCATTCCGGTAATAACCACGACCATTATGTTGTAAAGCTGCGAAGCAGAATCGAGCGTCGCCTTGAAGTCGCTCTTCTCGGCAAAGCTTATCTCGTCGGTGACCGCGAGCAGTTTGTTCCTGATCTCTGCACCGTCCGCACCATCCAGCCTTACGTAGTAGCTGTTTATATCATTAGCTTTCCCGAATATCGATCTGTATGCCGCAGGCGATACCACGATCATGCGTCCGACGTAGTTGGCGAAGTAGCCCTTCACCTCAGCATCGTGCTCCTTGAACGTCGAATCGAGAAGCGGAATCTTGTCGCCCACGTCCATACCGTAGCTCTCATTCAGTCTCTTCTGTATCAGGATGCCGTCGTCAGGGATCTCCATCGTCTCGCCGGTCTTAGGATCGGTAACCGCAAAGAACTCGCCCAGCCTCGAGGTGTCGGCGCAGACCATCTGAAGTCCGTCTATCCTGCCGTCCCACCTGTACAGCGACGAGCTGACCGTAGCCGGCAGGTAAGGAACATTATTATCGTCAAGGACCTTCGCCAGCGCGGCCTCATCCTTCTTGCTGACCTTGTCGCCCATGTTCATGATGAAGTCATACTTGTTGATGTCCCCGGTCTGCTTCTGTATCATGCCGTCAAACGCGAGCTTCATGGATGCTCCCATTCCGATGAGCATGCAGCTGAAGGCGATTATCGCGATAGTCACGGCGACTCTGGCCTTGTCATCCGCCATGTTGCGCATGATCAGCTTTGAGTACAGGCTTCCGCCGCCCCTGGACTCCTTTTTCTTCTTATTATTCTTCCTGAGCACCGTGCCGTTCATCAGCATGGACGCCGGGCTCCTCAGTATGTCTCCGCACGCGATGACCGATGCAGCGATCGCGACAGCCGTGATAAGAAGCGTCGCTCCTATTGTGATGCCCGGAGTGAAGATGCTTGGCGCGGTACCGACCTGGACCAGACCCGCTCCCGCGAGCTTATTCTGCACTATCATCGAAAGGATCATTCCCAGAACCACGGACAGCGCGCTTCCCGCAAGTGCGGCTGCGGCTCCGAAGGTTATATATTTGCCCAGGATCTCTCGTTTGAAGAATCCGAACGCCTTGGACGTTCCTACCAGGGTCTTCTGTTCATCGATTATTATGACGAGAGTCGAGAAGCACACGATGGCTGTCACTATCATGAAGAGCAGCCCGAACACGTTGCCCGCTGTCGTGGTCGCCGTGATATTCGATCTGGCTGTCACGTATCCGGCGTTGGCGTTCCTGTCAAGGAGGATCCAGTTGCACGGATCCATGTTCGCGACTTCGTCCCTCGCCTCCTCGAGCTTCTTCTCGGCCTCTTCGCGGTTTTCCTCGAGCAGCAGCCTGGCTTCCTCGAGCTTGGACTCGTACTTGGCCTTCTCGGCATAGTATGTGGCCCATCCCGCCTTTATCTGGTTCTCATACTTTTTCTGCTCCGCCTTGAGCTTCTTCTTGCCGTCTTCGAGCTTTTTCTTTTCTTTATTTAAACGAGCGATGATCGAGGACCTGTTATCCTCGTACTTCTTGATATATGAATCGATCTCGTCGAGCTGCGCTATCGCGTCTTTGATGCTTGCGACGTATTCATTCAGCCCGTCGATGAATTCCTGTGCCTGGTCGATCAGGGAAGGATCGAAATCCTTTATTTTTTCAGCAAGAGTAATAAGCCTTTCGACATCAGCTTCTCCTATTGTTTTGACTATGCCTGTCAGGTCGAGTTTGCCGTCCGAAATGTCTTTTATCTTTTGAGCTATCTCTTTGACATCATCGCGTGCAAAGAAATCCCGGATACTTCTGATGGTTTCCTGCTTATCCAGAACAAGCTGAGCGATCTCTTTGATAAGTTCTCCATATTCGCCACTGGTCATGTCCCCGATCTTTTTGAGCTCTTCGATTTTTTTCTCAAACTCTGCGATCTCCTTCAGGCTGTTTTCTATTTCGCCGTTATATTCTTTGCGCAGCTCCTTGTTCTGTTTTTTCACACCCGGGAGTTTCTTATCGATCTCGGCGATCTTGTCTTCCGCCTCTTTGATCTTCTTTTCACCCTCGCTTATCTGCTTCTTATATTTTGCAACGGTTTTAGCCAGGGTGTTCTCCGCATCGTGCAGTTCCTTTCTTCCGTCCGCGAGGCTGGAATTCAGCTCGGCCTCCCCGTCATCGATCTCGGCCTGCGCATCTTCCATCTGCGCAAGGGCCTTCTCCCCTTCTTCATCGATAGATGCGTAGGCCTCATCCTACATTTCGCGGGTCCTGTCTTCACCGAGTTCTACGGTAAGATCCTCGAGGGTCTTCTTTGTGTCCGCGGTCTCTTCAAAATACGCGTTCGAGAACATGCTGACCTTTTCAGGTTCTTCTATCCTGACATATGCCTCGGTATAGAGCCCATTAGTAGCCTCTTCATTGAACGCCTCGGCCGGCAGAGCGACCGTGTTCACCGACAGTCTCTTGAACTGCTCAGGATTATGCATAAGTCCGGTGATGGTGAATTCCTTTTTATAGAGAGGCTGCTCATCGCCTAGAGCGTCCATGCCGCTGAGAGTGATCCCTATCCTGTCTCCGGTCTTAAGGCCTTCGAGCTCCGCGAAGTCCTCGCCTATCATGCATTCTTCCTTACCTGACGGGAGGCTTCCTTCGGTAAGCTCGGGCACGCTCACCTCTTTGGTTATGGAGCTTACCACCGCGTTGCGGTTCTTGCCGCCGAAAGATATGACTCCGTCTGCCAGCATCACGCCTTCTGCAGCCGTAACACCTTCGACACTTCTGATCTTTTCAAGGCTGGCCTCGCTCACCCCGAGAGACGCGATCAGCTCGAAATCCTTAAAATTCCGCGCATTATAATAAGCGCTGTACTCTTTGTCCAGACCTGCGGCCGTATACCGCGTGGTAAACAGGGCACCGAGTCCCAGCGCTACAACAAGGCATACTGACAGGAACGACACTATGCGCTTCTTTATATTTCTTATCGCATCTTTCTCTGGGTCTTTTTCATTACTTACCAGACGAGATCCATCGCGTGAAGCGGATGCAGATTCACCCTGATGCTCGAGATCTTTCCGTCTCTCAGCTTGACGACGCGGTTTGCCATCTTCGCGATCTCAGGGTTATGCGTGACCATCAGCACAGTTGTGCTGCGTGTACGTACGATGTCTTCTATTACTTTGAGGACCTTTATGGACGTGTCGTAGTCAAGCGCCGCCGTAGGCTCATCCGCCAGGATGATCTTTGGATTCTTGACCAGAGCTCTCGCGATGGATACTCTCTGCATCTGGCCTCCGGAAAGTGCCGAAGGCATGCTGTCGGCCTTGTCCCCGAGGCCTACCATTTTGAGGGCTTCCATGGAGTCCATAGGATCATCGCTTATCTCTCCGATGAATTCGATATTCTCATACGCGGAAAGGTTAGGCATCAGATTGTATGCCTGGAATATGAACCCTATGTATTCTCTTCTGTACTCCGTGAGCTCGTACTCTGTCGGCCTGGACATATCCTTGCCCTCTACGAGGAGAGATCCTTCTGTCATAAGATCCATTCCGCCGATTATGTTGAGCAGCGTACTCTTGCCGCAGCCCGACTCGCCCAGCACAACTACCAGCTCGCCCGGGAAAACATCAAGATCCACGCCTTTGAGAATGCGCCTTATCTCTTCGCCGCTCATGAATTCCTTTATGATGCCGCGGACTTTCACTACCGGCTCACGGTCCTCGAACGGCCTGAACTCAAAGCCCTTGTCCTCGATGTCGAGAGCAAGCACGGAGCTGCAGTTTTCGCACATTTCGCGTTCTGCATCCGTGTACGGGGCCTCTTTTCCTGTGAGGAGCAGGCATCCGATGGTGTGCTTCGGTGTCTTTACAGGTACGCAAAGAATGTTCTTGTCCGATATTGCCGGGCTGTCCGCTCCCGCGAGCCTCAATCCCTTTACCTCAGAAGCCTTATACACTGCCGATTCGCCGGTGGAAAGGACGCTTCCGACTATGCCGTCATCCGGAGCAGCACTCTCACCTACCGCCGCGTTGGTACCCGACGCGATGATGTCGATCGCTCTTCCGC
>JAFUGO010000017.1 GCA_017469325.1 Mogibacterium sp.
ATATCGAGTGGAACGCGGTCTCCGATGAAGAGGAGGACGCAGATAACGGCCGCATCACGGGATATGACCTTGTGTCGGATCTGGAGGGTACGGACTCCTTCAGAAAGGGCTCGGAGAACTTCAAGACCGGCGACAGGATCAGCTTCCTCTTCGATTACTATGATGAGAACGGAGAACTGGTAAAGACTGACACTTACGGAGGCACCGTCATCGTAAGCAAAAAGGAAAACCTTAAGGTGACAGACGAGCCTCTTGAGGACGGAGACATACAGTTCCACGGGGTACTTACCGATGTATACCAGAGGCAGATAATGACAGAAGTAGTAGATGCGCATATAGGAGACTGACAGAAAGGGGATGAGAGTATTGGATCACAAGGTAAAACTTACTGATGAGCAGAGAGCGATACTTGAGGGATCAAAGGGTGAGACGCTCGCGAAGGTGATGGAGTCACTTGTAAGATACGGTGAGCTCTTCGGAGCCACCGAGATGGTGCCTATCAGCAGCAAGTACAACCACCTCGTTACGTCCTTCGGGCTCAAGGCGCTCGGACCTGTGTATAAGCTGATGGATCAGCTGCTCGAGGCCGGAGCTCCGTCGGGACAGAAGTTCACGGTAGACCCGAAGCCGCTCGACAAAAACGTTCCGAGCAGCCTGCTCCAGGACATCGTATTCAAAAACTTCATGTACAGCAGGCAGAAGGATTATGAGAAGCAGCTCGCCGATCTCGGTCTTCTGTCGGACAACGCTTTCACCTGCACCTGCTATATGGACGAGGTAGGCAACAAGCCGGGCTTCGGTGAGGTCCTCAGCTGGTCGGAGTCCTCGGCTGTCGTATACGCCAACTCCGTACTTGGAGCAAGGTGCAACAGAAATTCCGGAATAATAGACCTGATGGGATCCGTCATCGGATATGTACCTAAATTCGGTCTGCTGACGGATGAAGGCCGCAAGGCGGACTGGATCGTAGAGGTAAAGACAGAGAAGAAGCCTGAAGCCCAGCTTCTGGGATCGGCGATAGGCATGAAGGTCATGGAGGATGTGCCGTATGTTAAGGGCCTCGACAAATGGCTCGGTAACAAGCTCGACGATGAGGCATGCACTTACCTCAAGGACTTCGGAGCTGCGACCGCGTCGAACGGTGCGGTAGGTCTGTATCATGTGGACGGTCTGACTCCTGAGGCGGTAAAGTACGGCGAAGACCTCATAAAGAAAGACGCGAAGGTCTACGTGATAGATGACGAAGAGCTCGAGCGGGTATACAGGGAGTATCCGGTCATATGGAAGAACAAGGATGCCGCCCCTAAGCTCTGCTTCATGGGCTGCCCGCATATGAGCCTGCAGCAGCTCAAGGACTGGACTGACATGGTGGAGGCATCGCTCAGAAAGAATGGAGCCACTAAAGTTTCCGTTCCGACTGTATTCACGGCGGCGCCTGATGTTCTTGAGGAGTTCGGAAAGACTGAGTATGCAGAGAGGCTGAAGGCGACAGGGGTCATCACGTCGTACATCTGCCCGCTAATGTACATGAACAATCCTCTGAGTGAGAAGATGCCTGTGATAACATCGAGCAACAAGCTCAGAACGTATACATCGGCGCGTTACTACACCGATGAAGAGATACTCGAGCAGATCACTCAGAACAGGAAAGGAGGCAGAAAATGAAGACATTCCAGGGACGCGTAGTGGCACCGGGCAGAGTCTCGGCAGAGGCCCTCGTATCACACGGCGGACTCAACACGCTGGCCTCCTTCCAGAAGGCACTTCAGTTCGGAGATAAAAAAGCCACATGCGGCGATCAGAACAATCCGGACCTCTATGGCAAGCAGATGGCCGGCAAGGCGCTCTGCCTGCCTCAGACCATCGGTTCAACGACCGGCGGGCTCGTTCTGTACTGCGCATGCTCAATGGGCAGACAGCCTGCGGCGATGCTGTTCTCGAATCCTATAGATTCACTTGCCGCGGCCGGAGCCGTTCTGGCAGATGTATGGCTCGAAGGCGATCACTCCAGGATGCCTGTCGTTGACTCGCTCGGAGATGAGTTCCTTGAATACGTAAAGGACGGAATGAACATCATCGTGCAGGAGGACGGCAGGGTTTTGGTGAGCGATCCGTTCTAAAAGAAGGATGCGATCAAGAGACATAAAAAGAGACCACCATGCCGGTGGTCTCTTTGCTTGGATGCTTTGTCTAACCGAGAGGGATCTCGACCACTTCGGCCATCTTCATGAGGGTGGCTTCGATCTGGCCCGAGATCTCTTCTACCATGCGCTCGCGGATCTCGTCGCTCTTCTCTTTATCGAGGCTTTCGTAGAACGCCTCCTTCACATCCGTACAGATGCTGTCCATGCGCATGTTGAAGGTGTTCTTAGGTACCAGCCTGCGGACTGTTTTAGGGATGTCCGAGCTGAGAAGCTTCTCCTGCATCTTATCTTTTCCGAGAATCAGTACGACCGCGGAAGCGATGACGCCTATGACCACGCCCTCAGGGCCCGCCATGAACGGCACAAGGTCGATGACCGAGATGAGTATGGCCACGATGGCCGTCACTATGGAGTCGATAAGGAATGTCATCTCTTCAAGAGCGAAGAGATTCTTGGCGTCCACCTTTATGTCTATATCCGATGCCGAGAGGTAGGACCTCAGACTGAGCGCGGTGTAAGGCACCCTGTGCTCAATGCAGATAGGAACGGTGTAGGCCTCGAGTTCTTCGACCACAGGCTTGAGCCAGGATGTGATAGGCCCTGCAAGAAGCTCTCTGGTCTCATCCTTTCTGAGAAACTCCTCTATGTCTGCCTGCAGTATCTGGTCGGTATCGGAAAGTTTCTGGATCTCGCCGCTGCGCCAGCGGTCAAAGATAGGCATTGCCACTTCTTCGATGATCGGCCTGACGAGTGTGTCAACAGCGTCTCTGTAGAGCTGAGTGATGTGCTTTGCAACGATATCTTCTATCGCGGTGGACTTGATGAGTTTGTCGAGGTCCTCTCTGAAGTCCTTAATGTCTTCGTCTATGCGGCCGCAGTATGCCAGACCCTTGGCAACCGAAAATTCAGGATCGTTCGCTGAGATTATGACCGCGTCCTCAAATACCTCGCTGCACCAGTCTCTTATGGCTGCGAGTTTGCTGACGCCGCCGGTGAGGAATATGAGCTCGGGCTGAGCGCCGGATATATTTTTCTTTACATCCTTCAGCGAAGCGATGAAGACTTCTTTCCATGAGCGTCCGTCGAGGCTCTTTCTGCGCTTGTTAATGAGCTGCTTGGCTACCGCGCCGTTCATGCGCAGAGTGAACTTGACCGGTCTGTCATAGTGCATGACTATGGTCTCTTTGCACTCGTGCGTGCTCCAGTATTCTTCGTCCGAATAATATTTTTCTTTGAGTCTGCGGGCCGCAAACTCCGCGTAATTCTTCCATGCGTCACTGGCTTCGAATACCGCCTTGATCTTTTTGCGGCTGAAGCCTGCGGCCTCCACGGATTCTTCGAGAAGGATCTCATCCATGATGCCGCCGCCGAGAGCGACTTCTCCGGCTGTCTGCATTTCTACTTCCTTGCCGCCCATAATGTAGGCGAAGTCGGTCGTGGATGAACCTATGTCGACTACCAGTACCGGCTTTGAAAGGATATCCACACCTATCTGAAGGTGCTTGGACTGGCAGGCGCTGACCATGGCGGCTCTTGACTCCGAGATGATCTTTGCAGGCGGATAGCCCGCGCTCTCGAAGATCTCGCGGTAATGCTCGCGGGTGTTTTTGTTCCAGCCTGCAGGGCATCCTACATAGAATGAGCACTCCTCGCCCTTGATGAGGTCGCCGTTTCCGTACAGCTCGCCCAGAACTCCGGCAGCAAAGCTCTTTACGTCTGCCGCGCTCGAGCGGTCAGTAAGGAACCTGCTCTTGAAGCGGATCTTGCGCTTCATGACGTTGTCTGCGTAACAGGCCTTTTCGCCTATGAGGAGCTCGCCCGATGAAAGCTGGGCGTAGGCCGTAATAAAACTCTGCTCACCGACTACGGTGAGCATTTCAGGAACAGTCTGGTCCTCTTTGTTCAGTCTGGCGACTGCGCTTTCGGCGTCGCCAAGGTCAAATCCGAAAAATCGATCCATTATTCAACCTTTCTTCTTTGCATGTTATCTGCCGGTCGATGCCAGGCCCTTCTTAAGAAGCCCGCCCTGGGCTACCATTGCCGGCCTTATGGTCGCGGCTCTGGATCCCGGCATAAGATCAAAGTATTTGGCGGTCTCGCTGCTGTAGTCGACCACCTCTATCTGCTGCTTGTGCAGAAAGTACTTTATCTGTTCTATCTTTTCGAGAGCATACTCCGGATCTCCGCTGTATGCGGCTGCCAGAAGGTCGGAGAAGAGCTCAAGCTCTGAATCGCTGACCTTGCGCCCGTCGATGGTACCGGCCTTTTCCTTGGCGCCCCAGCGCTCATTGGCGCGGATCTCCTCGAGGCTCTGGTCGATCGACAGGATGGCGGTCCTGAAGTAGCGGAAGATCTTTTCAGAATCGATCGCTATCTCTACCTGGTACTCCGATTTACCTTTTTTTGTCTTAGGACGGCTGTACATGTAGCCGGCAAAGTAGAGGCACACAAAGCCCACAACGGTGGCTCCGGCGTGGAGTATGACCTCGTTTCGCGCGTTCTCGTTTGCGGCGAGGAAGGCCTCCATCATAAGCGGCCCGGCCCCGAATACACTCAGCGCGATTCCCAGTATAAGGAGAACCAGGAAGGATATCTTGAAGGAGCCTCCTTCGGACTCCTCTTTGCCTCCGCGCTCCCATACCTTTATACGGCCGTTTGAATCGATGAGCGGAAGAGAGAGCCTTACTGCCTGCATCATATACGCGGCGGACTCTCTTTCGCGGTCGCTCTCCGACTGCTCGTTGTGCTTAAGAAGCAGCTTGTCCATCTCGTTCTCGAGCACCTGCACGGCCTTGTCGGCGGTGCCTGCTCCGGCGAGCTGGGTGAGCAGATTATCTTTGTCTTTTTCAAGTAAGTCTGTCATTCTCATAGTAACCATATTTTATAACATAGGCCGTTCCTACTTCAAGAGCGGCGGGCTGTGCGGCGGCTTGAATAAGCGGGCTTTTTGCCATATACTTAAGCGGACTCAGCGTACAAACAGGACAGAAGGGAAACTATGGGAATCAAAGCTCTTAAATTCGGAGGCTCGTCCGTCGCGGACGGCATACAGCTGAAAAAGATCAAAGATATAATCGGGGCCGATCCGGAGCGCCGCTACGTTGTGGTATCCGCTCCCGGGAAGCGTTTCGACGGGGACAGCAAGATCACCGATCTGCTCTTTATGTGCAAGGCGCACGCAGACAACAATATCCCGTTCGAACAGCTCTTTCAGGTGATAACCGACCGCTATGACGCGATAAGGTTCAACCTGGGTATTGAGACGGATCTCGAAAGCCGCTATGAAGAGATAAAGAAAAGGCTCGGGGAAGGCTGCTCCCGTGATTACATCGCGAGCAGGGGAGAATACCTCTCAGCGGTCCTGACGGCGGCGTATCTTGGCTGGGACTTTGTCGATACAAAGGGGCTCATCCTCTTCGATAAAAAGGGCAGGCTGCTCACCGAAGAGACAAATGAGGCTCTGTCGGCAGAGCTCGCGAAGCACGAGAGAGCCGTCATTCCGGGATTCTACGGAAGCATCGCCGGAAGCGATGAGATCAAGGTGTTCTCAAGGGGCGGCTCGGACGTGACGGGATCTCTGGTCGCGCGCGCGGTCGGAGCGGACATGTATGAGAACTGGACCGACGTTTCGGGACTCCTTATGGCGGATCCGCGCATCGTGAAGGACCCGAAGCCGATCGAATACATCTCGTACATGGAACTTCGCGAACTGTCATACATGGGTGCGAGCGTCCTGCACGAAGACGCCGTCTTCCCGGCAAGGCAGGCATGCATCCCTATAAACATAAGAAACACCAACGCGCCTGAAGATCCGGGAACCATAATAACAACGGAGAACAAGTATGAGGACAGCAAGGTCCTGTCGGGTATCGCGGGCAAGAAGCCGTTCACCGTCATCACCGTTTACAAGAACATGATGAACAAAGAGGTCGGCTTTGTGCGCAGGACCCTCGCCGTACTCGAAGATCTCGGCATCAGCTTCGACCATATACCTACCGGCATAGACTCGCTTTCGGTCGTCATCGAAAACTCGGAGCTTGAGGATCATCTGGAAGAGGTGATAAGTGAATTCGAGCAGAGATTGCGCCCTGACGAGATCACTGTCGTGCCTGACATTGCGCTCATCGCGGTCGTGGGTATCGGACTCAGCAGGACCGTCGGTGTTGCCGCCAGGATCACAGCGGCACTGGCCGATGCGGGCATCAACATCCGCATGCTCAACCAGGGAACGAGCGAGATCAATGTCATCCTGGGCGTCGAGGCCGCGGACTTCGAGCCTGCCATAAGAGCCATCTACAGCGCTTTTGTCGATCAGGACTGATCAAAGCAAATAAAAAAACGCAGCTTCGGCTGCGTTTTGTGTTGCCTAGAATTGTCAACTGCGGATCTTTGCCGCCTGCCGCTACTGGACTATGCTGTGCTTTCCGTAGACCAGAATATAGGCGATGATGATCACCGGAACGGCGGCTACGACGTCAATGAACGAGTGCTGCTTTACAAACATCACCGATATGCAGATCATGATGACCGAGATGACTATAGCGGCTTTCCACCATTTAGGAGCTCTTTTATACTTGCACCATACCGCCGCTATGCCCGCCGAGTATGCTACGTGGAGCGAAGGGCAGACGCCGGTCGGAGTATCGAATGCATATATAAAGCTCGCGAGTCCGCAGAGGAAGTTGTCGTGCGGCATAACATCGGGCCTTAAGAGCTGAACGGTCGGATAGATTATATATACGACCATGGCTATCGCCTGGGTTATCATGATGAACACCTGGAGCTCCTTGAACTTGCGGATGTCATACAGCAGGAAGTATCCGAGCGATATGACTATCAGCGCGTACCAGAAGCAGTAGAACAGCAGAAAGTACTCGTTGAACGGGATGATGTCATCCACGCGGGAGTGCACAACATGGCAGGCTGACAGAGGAATGAGATTCTCTGTCAGGAAATAAGCAGCAAAATAAACAAGCCAGCCGCCGAGCAGCTTCAGGTGCTCGTACCTTGGTTCATTTATTGCCGAAAGCCTGAACTGTCTGTAATCCCTTACAGGCTTTCTGAGCTTAAGCAGTTGTGTCAGATAATCCATCGGAAGAAAACTCCTTGTTTATATCTTTATTGGTAGGGAACTCCCTTTTGGAGATGTTGGGGTACGGTACGACCCTGTGCTCAGGCAGACTCCGGGCCATCTCCGTGATCTCATCCATGATGTATGAGCAGATACGGCTGCGTTCTTCGGCCGCAGGGGCTGACGCGTCATACTTTACCGGCTTTCCCAGATAGACTGTTTTGAGAGCCGGAGCGGTGTACATCGGAACAAAGCTGATCTCTTCCTTATATTTTCTGTAATACAGTCTTGCGAGATCGACAAAGTTCTCCTGGAACCCGCAGAGGATGTTGTTGTGCGGAACATCGTGCTCCGGCAGGATTATCACTCTGACTCCGTCGTGCAGCGCCTTGATGCTGGACCTGAAGGTGCTCATGATACGCGAGTCGTGATATACGCCTACGCAGTCCGCGTTGTTGAATATGCTGCATGCGAGGGGAGTGATAAAGTACGAAAGCCCCTTGTAAAACCATCTTGTATATGCGGGCTTGTAGCTCCAGAAGTCCTTATACGCGTAGGCGGGGACTTCTTTTGCATGCATCATTTCTCCGGCTGCCCAGGTGAGGTTTTTGTCCGGAAAGTACAGCTCGCATGCAATGGGAGCGTTCATTTTGGCGTGATTACCCACTATAACTGCGGGGCTGTCAGGAATATTCTCTGCCCCCTTGAATTCAGTTTTAGGATAAAAGGCCTTTGTCCAGAACCGTATGATCCGGAAGACCCTTCCGGATAATATGCTGCTCATTCCTTCCGCACTTTCTGTTGCTTTATTTATCGTGTCTGATATTATACTTAAGAGAAAAATATGATACAATCATTTCATATTTTTCCGATACAAAAGGGTGAAAAAATGTATCACATCAAAAAAGACAAAAGGTGTCTGAAGTCGGCGGAGCGCATAAGCGGAGCGCTCAGGGGCCTTCTGGCAGAGAAGAGCCTTGCGGACATAACGGTCACAGATATCCAGAGGGCATCCGGGACGGGGAGATCCACCTTCTACAGGCTCTTCGATAATATCGATGACGTGCTTCTATATCTTGCCGAAGAGGAATTCCGCGGCATGGTGAAGAGCTACATGGAGCTGAGCTGGAAGGCCTTCACGGGAGGGTTCATTGCCGTAATAGTCGAAGAAAGCCGCGAACTGGCAAACATCGTAGCTTCGGGAAAGGCGGCCGTCGTTTCGAAAGCGCTCCGCTCTGAGCTCATCCGTGAAGCCCAGAAGCAGCACATAAAGTTCGATGACAGGTCGAGGTATATGATCAGCATCTTTGTGGGCGGCTGCATCTCCATGGTATCGGCCTGGGACGAGAACGGCAGAAAGGAATCGTTGGAGGAACTGACGGAAATAATGCACAGGACCTTTGACTATGCCCAGATAGAGAAGACTCTTTCAAGAAAGGAAGAAGGCGTTGAATAATAAGAACAAGCTCCTGCAGAGGGCGGCCCTCTTGTTATGGGCAGTGCTTATAGCGGCGATACTTCTTAACCGCGACAAAATAACGGCAGACGCGATACTCTCATACTCGCCTTCAAACCTGTGGCTCGCCGCGGCGGCGATGATGGGACTGTTCGCGCTCAAGACGCTTTCGGTGGTATTCTACTCGGGTCTTCTGTTCACGGTGTCGGGCATGCTGTTTGACCTTCCGGTCGCGATCGCGGTCGATATAGCCGGGATCCTGGTGATGCTCCTTGAGGGTTACGCCATCGGCCGTGCGGGCGGACAGAACCTTGTAGAAGAGCTGTCTGAAAAGCACCCGCGCTTTGCCGCGTTCAACGGTATAAAGGACAGTCATCCGTTTGCGTTCGCTCTGCTTCTGAGGATGATGAAGGTGATCAATTACGACCTGCGAAGCATGTACATGGGCGCGTCGGGGACGGCGCTTGCGCCTTTTCTCACGGGAAGCATGATCGCGCTCCTGCCTGAAGCGGTGCTCTTCTCTCTGGCGGGAAGCGGCCTTGCGGATCTGAACGCGATGCCTGCCGCAGCTGCGGGGATCGCTTATGTGACGCTTACGGCTATTTCTGCACTGGCATTCCGGTACATGATGAAAAAACAAGCTGAAGCCGGAGACACGGGTCCCGAAGAAATCGAAATGAATTAAATATACCGCAAAGGGCGCAAATATGGTAAACTCACATAGTACAAAATACAGACACAAAAAATAAGACTGAAAAGGGAAGACAAAATGAGCAAAAACAGATACGGCAAAATGCAGGGCAATATGCAGTATAACCGTCCGTCGGGCGGCTATCAGAAGAATCTATACAAGCAGCAGCTCAAGACCGAAGGCATCAAGCAGCCTAAAGGCGTAGAGCAGAAGACTCTCAGAAATTACGCTATAGCAGCGGCAGTTGTATGGGTAGTTATCAGTGTGCTGCTTATCATGAAGTTCAAGTGGTGGGGACTCCTGGTCGCGCTCGTCATCGGAACAGCCGCAGTCGGAGGATTCTACCTCTGGATACGCAAGAAAGAAAAGGACATGATCGTCTACTACAAGAAGATCGGCATGACAGAAGATATGTACATCAAAGAGCTCAGAAAGAGAAATGTCGACAAGCGGCAGATCGAAGCAGTCAGAAAGACCTGGCGCAAGACGAATGTCGAGAGCATAGCAGACACGATGAAAGCCAAGAAGTAATTATCATACCGGGACACAAAGAAAAGAGCTTCGCGCACGCGCGAAGCTCTTTTGGATATTATCTTTATATGGTCGTATGTGTTGCTTATTTTGCCTTCTTTGCAGCTTCCTTTGCAGCCTTTGCAGCAGCAAGACCGTCGTCGTAAGCTCCGGAAGTCTTTCTTTCCCAGAAGTCCTTTGTCTCTTTGGCAACGATGCCGGAGAGAGCGAAGAGAGCTACCAGGTTAGGGAATGCCATAAGACCGTTCATCAGGTCGGCGAAGTCCCAGACAACTCCGAGAGGCAGGAAAGGTCCGATAGTTACAGCAGCTACATAGAGCCATCTGTAAGCCTTCAGAGCACCCTTGTTGCCGTTTGTCAGGTAGTCGAAGAATCTCTCAGCATAGTAGTCCCATCCGAGGATAGTCGAGAATGCGAAGTGCGCGAGCGATATTGCGAGGAT
>JAFUGO010000018.1 GCA_017469325.1 Mogibacterium sp.
CGCTTTTTCAGTCAATGCCGCGAGCCTTTTTTTTTGTAATTTTCATAGCTTATAATAGGACGCGTAGGTATTATTCACAAAAATCAAAGGACAGATAATGGACTATAAAGAACTAAGCGAACTTATTTATCCTTCGCTTCAGCACAGCCCCGAAGACTATGAGGCGATGTATCCCGCAAGGGATCTGCCTGAAGGCGCGATGGTAACAAGGCTGGGACCGAGTCCTACCGGATTCATCCACCTCGGCAACCTGTACGGAGCTTTCGTAGACGAGAGACTGGCTCATCAGAGCGGAGGAGTTTTTTACCTCAGGATAGAGGACACCGATGACAAGCGCTACGTTGAAAACGCCGTAGAGACCATAATCGGATCTCTCGATTTCTTTGACATACGCTTCGACGAGGGCGTTACGGAAAGCGGCGACACCGGCAGCTACGGTGACTACACCCAGAGCCACAGAGGTGAGATCTACAGGACCTTCGCCAAAAAAATGCTGGAGATGGTGCTCGCGAATCCGTGCTTCCTTTCCGAAGACGAGATAGCGTCGATAAGAGAGCAGCAGGAAGCTCAGAAGATTGCTCCCGGCATCTACGCCGGCTGGTCAAAATACCGTGACTGGGATAAGGATGAAGCCGTCGAGGCTGAGGTCGTTTCGAAGATAAAGGCCGGTGAGCCTTTTGTCATAAGACTCAAGTCACGCGGAACACCGAACGCTTCTGCCGAGGAGACTTCAAGGCACACTGTAAACGACGCCATACGCGGCGAGCTCTCGGTACCGGACAACTTCCTGGATATAGTGCTAATCAAGCAGACGGGCATCCCTACCTATCACTTTGCACACGTGATCGACGATCATCTGATGCGCACGACCCATGTTGTCAGAGGTGAGGAATGGCTCCCGTCCCTGCCTATCCATGTAGAGATATTCGAAGACCTCGGCTGGGACCTTCCGGTATACTGCCATACGGCCCAGCTCATGAAGATAGGAGAAGACGGCAACAAGCGCAAGCTGTCCAAGCGTAAAGATCCGGAGCTCTCGCTAGATTTCTACCGCAAAGAAGGTTACCACCCTGCCGCAGTCAGGGAATACCTTCTCACCATCCTCAACTCAAATTACGAGGAATGGCGCATAGAGAATCCTGAAGCTCCCGCAGAGGATTTTCAGTTCACTACAGAGAAGATGTCGTCAAGCGGCGCGCTCTTCGACCTGAGCAAACTGAACGACGTCAGCAAGAACACCCTTCTGCACATCGATGCGCACGATCTTGCGGAATGGCTCAGATCCTGGTCGGATGAGTTCGCTCCTGAATTCGGCTATATGTTTGAGGATATGGATCATCTGGCGGAGATACTCGACCTCGGCAGACACGACGCCCGCCCGAGAGCCGACCTCGTTTACGCAAGACAGATCATGGACTTCATCGGATACTTCTTTGACGAATCGTTCGAGATCAAAGATGAATATCCAGCTGAAGCCGCGGCTGATGCCGGCGCGATCCTCGAGGCGTATCTCGCATCATATGACCACTCTGACGACAACGAGCAGTGGTTCGGAAAGATAAGACAGATCGCAACGGATCTGGGATACGCTGCCAAGCCAAAAGATTACAAAAAGAATCCGGATGATTACAAGGGACATGTGGGACATGTAAGCACCATTATAAGGATAGCCCTTATGGGACGCGCTCAGTCGCCTGACGTATGGGCTATACAGCAGATCATGGGTGAAGAGATGGTACGCGCGCGCTTTGCGGCGGCTCTTCGCTGATACCTCAACGACTATTTGATAAAGGAGAAATGAAATGGAACCGATTTTAGTGATCATGGCTGCAGGTATGGGCAGCAGATACGGCGGCAACAAGCAGCTGGACCAGATAACCGAGCAGGGCGATATCATCATGGACTTCAGTCTCTATGATGCATATCAGGCCGGATTCCGCAGGGTCTGCTTCATAATCAAGCACGACTTTGAGGACGTCTTCAAAGAGCATATCGAAAACGGCGCCGGCAAAAAGTACGAAGTATATTATGCTTTCCAGGAAGGCAACGATCTGCCTGAAGGCTTCAGCCTCCCTGAAGGCCGCACCAAACCATGGGGAACCGGCCAGGCCGTACTTTCGGCACGCGATATCATCGATGCTCCTTTCGCAGTCATCAATGCAGATGATTATTACGGCAAAGAAGGCTTCGGAAAGATCTACGACTTCCTCACAACAAAGGCCGATGCATCGCACAACTGCATGGTGGGATTCGAAGTTGAAAAGACCCTTTCGGAGAACGGCACTGTATCCCGCGGCATCTGCAAGGCCAAGGACGGAATGCTGACAGATATAGTCGAGCATCTGCAGATCAAAAAAGAAGATGACGGCACCGTTACGGATACACTTCCGGACGGCAGCAAGGAAGTCATCCCTGCAGACTCCCCTGTTTCAATGAATCTCTGGGGATTCGGAGCTGAGTATATGGAAGTCCTCAAGAAGGGTTTCGTAAAGGCTCTCGGACGCATCATGGAAGAGAACCCGATGAAGGGCGAATACTACATCCAGACCCCTATCAACGATCAGATAGCCGACGGAAGCGCTACCTACGAGGTCCTCACCTCTTCTGACAAGTGGTTCGGCGTCACATATAAAGAGGACAAGCCGGATGTCGTGGCAAAATTCGCCGCCCTCAAAGCCGACGGGACATATCCTCTCAATCTCTGGGACTGATAACATCAAATAAAGATCAGGCATAATAAAAACTCCGCAGAAGCTGAATGATCAGCGCTGCGGAGTTTTTTTCTTATGTATCTGACTATTTGCCTGTTGTGTAATTGTCGAAATAGCCCTGGATGTATACGACCGGTGTACCCTTGTCGCCTGAGCCCGATGTGAGGTCGCAGAGCGATCCGATCAGGTCTGTGAGGCGTCTAGGCGTTGTACCTTCCGAAACCATGTTGCCTACGAGGCTTTCCTGAGGTTTGTCTGCGATAGCCTTGCTGATGGCCTCGCGGAGCTCCTCTCCGGAAAGATTCGAATAATCGTTGTCTGCCAGATATTTGAGCTTCAGCTCGTTAGGTGTGCCTTCAAGTCCGGATGTGTAGAACGGAGAAACCACAGGGTCTGCGAGCTCCCAGATCTTTCCTACTGGATCCTTGAATGCTCCGTCGCCGTAAACCATGACCTCAACATGCTTTCCTGTCTTTTCGAGCATCTTGGCCTGGATGTCCTCTACGAGAGGCTGAGCGTCTCTCGGGAAGAGCTTTACTGTGTCCTCTGTAGCTTTGTTTGAACCGAGCAGTCCGTACTGAGCGTTGTAACCGCTGCCGTTTACGGATGCGTTCATGATCTCATCCATGCCGTACACATTGCCGCCCTTGGATCTGAGGATCCTCTTTGTGCGTGCACGTGTGTGGATGTCGCAGTTGATGACATCGTTTGTATAGTTGAGGATCTCCTCTGCGTGGTTCGCGAAGATGATTTCTACCTCTGCGCCGGCATCTTTAACGAGATCGCCGTAGTAAGCTACATAGTCGACACCCGTGAACTGATGCTTGTTCTCGCCGAAGAGCTCTCTGTACTTCTCAAGTGTGAGAACATCGCTGTATGGGTTTACTCCTGCAGCATCGATCTGATCCATAGTGAGCAGCGCATTGCCGACCTCATCGGAAGGATAGCTGAGCATAAGAACTACCTTCTCTGCGCCCTTCGCGATTCCCCTTAAGCAGATCGCGAATCTGTTTCTTGAAAGAATAGGCCAGATGACTCCGACTGTTTTACCGCCGAGC
>JAFUGO010000019.1 GCA_017469325.1 Mogibacterium sp.
AAACGATCTGGCATCTGTCATATAGACATAATCCGAGAGCTTGAGAAACTCCTGCTCAAGCTTCAGATAACTTTGCCAAAAGACTTCCGCCCGTTCGCTCGCCATTACCCATCTCAGCCTATCAATTACTCAGGCTCTCCCGATCTCTCGTTACGAGTTCTCTCTTACTGGAAGCACGCATGAATCGCTTCAATCACCGCATCCTGTTGCTCTGCCGTCATCTTGTTGTCGGAAGGTAGGCATAGTCCCCGAGTAAAGATATCCATCCCGACATCCTCGCAGCCTCCTGCAAGATAGGCATTCGTCCTCGCCCTTCCGTTTCCGTTAGCTGTCACAAACGGATTCACCCGAAACACCGGCTGCATGTGCATCGGCTTCCAGATCGGGCGGCCCTCCGCATTGAATGCGGCGATCGCGTCGAGGATCTCGTGAGGGCTGCTCTTTCCGCTCTCGTGTTTGTACAGGTAGTCCTGTTCGCCTCTGACCATAGGAGCCATAGCGTCCTCGTCGATGATCATGCAGCTGAGCCAGAAGTTGGGGATGCTCTTCTCCGCGTCAAAGGGGTTCATTTTCACAGGGAGATCTGCGAGTCCCTTTTTGTAGCGCTCATAAATTGCTTTTTTCTGGGCGATGTGCTCGTCAAGGTAGGGAATCTGTCCCCTGACAATGCCTGCGATGATATTGCTCATCCGATAGTTGTAGCCGACTTCTTCGTGCTGGTACCAGGGAGCGTCCTCTCTGCTCTGGGTAGACCATTTGCGGACCTTATTGGCGTCATCAATGGAGTCGGTTAGGAACATTCCTCCCGCGCTGCCGGTGATGATCTTGTTTCCGTTGAAGGAGATGCAGTTGTAATTGCCGAGTGTTCCTGTCTCTACCCATTTTCCTTTGAGTTTATATTTTGCCCCAAGGCTCTCTGCGGCGTCTTCGACGATAAGGGCGCCGTACTTGTCACAGATAGCTTTGATCTCTTCCATCTTGCCGGGCGTTCCGTACAGGTGGGCGACCACGACCAGCTTCACATCGGGATAGATCTCGAAAGCCTTCTCCAGTGCTTCGGGGCTCATGTTCCAAGTGTCATACTCAGTGTCGATGAACACAGCTTCGCCATCCTCGTATGCGACCGGGTTGATCGATGCGTCGAAAGTGCAGTCGGAGCAGAAGACTCTATGGCCCTGCAGTGTGCCCTGATTGGGTCTGGCCTGGCCGTAGAGCTTCTCGCCCGCAAGTTTTGTGGCCAGGTGCAGCGCGGCAGTTCCTGCAGAGAGGGCTACCGCGTAGCGGCAACCGACGTAGTCCGCGATCTGCTTTTCAACTTCATTGATATTTGCACCGACGGTGGAGACCCAGTTTGTGAGGATCGCGTCGTCGACCCATTTCTGCTCGTCTCCGTGCATGGTAGGGCTGCTCAGCCATAACTTTTTCTCAAAAGGTGTGATTCCGGCAAATCTGGGGTCGGTTAAGAAACTTATCATTGTGTTCTCCTTCAGTGGAAGTGGTATTACATCAGGTAGAAAGCCCTGAATGTATCTATGTCCGTGATGCCGTAGTCAGAAAACCTGAATTCCTGGTCTTCTATAGCAATTCTCTTATACCAGTCCATCGTAGCATCAATGTTAGGAGTTTGTACACCTGCGAAATCTGCTATCTGCTTTATTATAGTT
>JAFUGO010000020.1 GCA_017469325.1 Mogibacterium sp.
CATAGAAGAGATACCACTTTCTCTTACCTTCGCTGCTGTAGCGGCCTATCATCGAGATGCTGAAAAATATGTGCCTCGCCGCAACCATAAGCGCTGTGACCGCGGCCATGATGACCGAACCGCCGCTGAGCATAGTGACGCTTACAAACTGCACCGTGCCGCTGAATATTATTATCCCCGAAAGCAGCGACCACAGAGGTCCGAAGCCGTGCTTCTGCATCAGTATCCCGTAGCCGATCCCAAGCACGATGAATGTCACCATGATCGGCAGAGATGTCTGAAGCGCCGCATTTACATCCTTTTTCTCTATCTTCCCCAAGTCCCTTACTCCTTACGGCTGTCTAATCGACAAAGAATTTATCGATGACCGTCTCTTCTACAAATTCGTTCTTGATCTCTCCGAGCCTTTTGAAGTGAGCCTGTTCACCGTGAACAGCAAGCACTTCCGCGTCGCGCCACTTCTCTACAAGCAGCATCTCATCGCCGCCTTCCGCAGGGAAGTAGTAGTCATATTTAAAGTTGCCGTCCTCGTTCCTGCTGGCGGCATCCAGTCCCTCTGCCTTTATAGCCGCGAGGAACGCGTCTCTCATACCCGGCTTGCATTTGTAAGTAACATTAAGAACTATCATGCCTGACTCCTTTCTATCATGCAGCTGACAACTTTTGCGCCGTCCTTTTCGATCATAAAGGCCTCGCAGGACTCTGAGTCACAGCGGCAGACCTCAAGCGTATCGCCCTCGTGTGTCTGAGCCGCGTACTGCACCTCTATCGCCCTTACCGGATGATCGATCAGATCATCCACTCCGATCTGATTCATGAAGTAGCGCACATACGCGATGTTGTTTGTGTGGTGGCAGTAGTCTATGTCTGTCGACCGCACCTGTATCTCATCGATCTTTTCTGAGCGGACCGGTTTTTCCTTTGAATAGCTGATCTCAAACATCGGCTCTTCGGCAGGAGTCTTTTCTCCCACTCCGACTGTTTCGGACTTTCTGATTTTGCCGGTCTCAAGATCGACCGCGCAGAGCTCGAGGCGCGACTTTAAGCAGACGGATCCGTCCGCTTTTTCCATTACCGTGTCAATGTAGAGACGGATCTTTGAGAACGAGCTGATATAACTTGTGACGGTATATTCTTCCATCCAGCCGATCTCTTCCGGCATCTCGATACGGTTGCGCACGAATACCCACATGCCGCCGTATTCCCGCATGCATGTGACGCCGTCTATGTGCTGGTCGCCCATCAGCTCGGTGACCATGTCTTCAACTATCCTGAAAGCTCCCTCAACAGACAGCTTTACATCAGCTCCGCAATAACTCGCGGGCAGTCTGTCTTTTTTAACAAGTCTCATGTTCCTGTCCCCTGTGTCCGGTATGCGGCCGGGCCGCTTCGGACCGCGGCCTCATGATTTACGCCGTACTCAATCAGTAAATATATCGTCCGTTGATGTCAAACAGAAGGTCATCCAGTCCTCTGTACGGACCACCGTAGGCTTTGATGATCGCGATAACAAGATCCGCCAGATACCAGAAACCGAATCCGCCGAAAGTGAGCAGCTTGACGAGACCGATCAGCGTCTGTCCGCGGACGAATCTGTCTACTCCGAAAATGCCGAGCGCATAAGAGAACACAAGCACGAATACATGCTTGTTTATCGATTTTGCGACCGGGATATCATCATAATCATCCGCATATGGTTCTTCGGGAGCATAAGCCTCCGCGGGCTCTTCCACCGCTTCGGTCTCCACCTCCCATTCCATCACATTTTCAGGATCCACATCAACATCGATGCTGACTGTGCTGTCCGCTGCTTTTTCTTCTATTGCTGCTTCTGCCGCTACTGCTGTTGCTGTTGCAGCGGCCTTCTCTTATACTGCTGCCATCATTCTTTCCTTTCCATGTGTTTTTCCGCTTCGCGGGCCGTCCTGCTGAGGTAGCGGATGACCAGCGCCGGGTGATCTCCCGCGGCCGTCTCTCCGGTGACCATGACCGAAGCCGCTCCGTCGAGGACCGCGTTGAAGATGTCGCTCACCTCTGCCCTTGTTGGGACCTGCCTGTGAGTCATAGACTCGAGCATCTGGGTCACCACCATGAAGTCTCTGCCCTCTCTGCGGCAGACTTCGGAGATCCGCTTCTGCACGGCGGGGAGCTCCCACAGCTCCATTGAGTTGCCGAGGTCTCCGCGGGCTATGACTATCTCGTCGCAATACGGGATCAGCTCTTCTATCTTCTCCGCTCCTGTCATGTTCTCTATCTTGGCA